>JAOACP010000031.1:14506-23203 GCA_026417795.1 Thermanaerothrix sp. | reverse complement strand
GCAAAAAGGACGCGGAATAGGAAGATACGCTGAAGCCCGCAAGACCGCCGGCAGACCACGGAGCCCGGCGGTCTTGCGGTTTCCATCGGGCGCCGAATCGGGCCTTTAAGGCATAGGCTGGCGCAAAACCCTAAAAGGCAGACCAAAAGGCCGGGGCTCCCCGGCCTTTGGCTTACTTGCCGAAACTCCACATGGGCGCTGCGTTCATCCTTAGGTCACGGCGTTGATCCCGATCGCCGTTAAAGGGCGGCCCCTTATGACGGGCCGGGGGTCATTTGAGTATCATCTTCTTCTCCCCCGCCTGGTACACCTGGGACATCCGGGCGTAGCCCTCCCTTATGGCCTTGGCCCTCTCCTCCAACGGGGCGGCATCTGGGCCCTTGATGGACTTTATCATCTCCATTATGGACCTTTTGGTGTAGTAGCAGTTGTTGGGAGTCGGATGGTCGCATTTGAAGACCTCCTTGAGCATCTTGAGGTCGTGGGGGATGTTGAAGTCCTCCTTGGTGTGCTCGTAGCCGAAGAAGTAGAACACGTCCTTGAAGCCCGACCAGGCCAGGGCGGATATGCACATTGAGCAGGGCTCGTGGGTGGAGAGGAACAGGCACTCCGAGGGGTCCGGGTGCCCCTGGAGCTCGTAGAAGAGCTTTATGGTGTAAACTTCACCGTGCCAAAGGGGGGAGAAGGCTTCCTGGTTGGTGCCCGCCACCACCAAGGAAAGGTCGTCCCGCCTTAAGACCGCAGCCCCGAAGACCTTGCAGCCTATCTGGACCGCCCGCTCGGTGAGGGGCATTATGTCCTGTTGGATAACATCGAGGAACCGAGTCGCAAGGGTAAGATCATCGTGCTTCGTGGTCATCCCATCACCCCCTGGATATATGGTTAATTATACACGCATGATAAGGGGGCTCCTGCAAGAGGGGATCAGCATATCCCGCCTACCCTGGGACATTAGGGCCCATTGGACGGGAAGGGCCCCGGAACTATCCGGGGCCCGCCGATAAGGGGCTAGAAACCTCAGGGCTTTATGCCAAGGTGCACGAACCCCCGGGTTGGATAGAGCACCACCTGGTTGAAGCCCATCTCCCTGGCGACGGTTCCCAGCTCCACCTGCCTTTCCCTTGGGCACGCCACGTCCGCCGCGAGCCCTCGGGTGTGGAGGCTTCCTGGCACCCCTCCAACCGCCCTGTTATGCCTGAAGCATCGGTACCCGCTGGTAACCCTCAAGGGGCCCCACCGATCCTCCAGGGCCGCGAAGGCCCTGAGAAACGAAGGCTTCATTAGGCAAACGCCGCAGCAGCGGCACCGAAACCGCCTTACTTCATCTCTCATCCATCGACACCACCCCCCGCCTGGAACTGGGAGGCCCTCTCTATGGTCCCCCTAAGATCCGACACCGCCTGGGTCAGACCCTCTATCCTGGCCTCCATGCGCACCAAAAGGTACGACGCCACCAGGATCGAAAAGGCGGTCTGAACGCCGGAGGCTATCATCTCCTCCATGGGGCTCTCCCCTCCTTCAAGACGCCAAAGGGTAAGAAAAGCGCCGGGGGACCTAAGACTCCCCCCGGCGAAGTCAGGGGTCCTCCTTGAGGAGAACCACCGCTTAGATTGGGTACCCTAGAAGAGCTTAGTGGTACCCGCGTCCACCAGCGAACAGGAGTCCACGGTCACCGGCACGGGGAAGATGTCCTTCGACGCCATGAGCTCCATCACCGAGCGCACCTCATCGGCGGACAGGTTCTCCTTGGGATGGCGCAGGTTCACGCTGAGCCCCTTGCCTTCCCGGGTCACAAACCGCATACGAAGGGTCTTCATGATCACACCACCTCACCCGCTTCAATTTAGTTCACTATGCCGTCGGTGTCCTGCTTGAAGACCTCCATGACTGGAAGCTCCAACAGCCCACCTATGGCCTGTGAGACCGCGTAGAGATCGTCGGCGCCCAGGTCCCCCCTCACCAAACCCAGGGGGACGGTCTTGAGCACCGTCTTGCCGTTTTGCCCAACCCCGCCGTTTAGGCGGAGCACCACCCTGCTTTTCACGTTCTGATAGGCAGCCAATTGAATCACCCTCCTTGAACCACGTTGGATCCAGAGCCCGGGCCTTGCCTTGTCGGCAAGGGGAGGATATCACGCCGCCATTTGGTTGTCAACATAGCACTAAAAGATAACTATATGTAACCATAGCCCCAACAGGTCAAATAAAATCAAAATTCAAAATACACGTTGACCTAGAGGTTAAGGCATGCTAGATTAAGCGAATCAAGGGATCCCGCAAGAGAGGAGAGATCCGCGGACCGTTGCAAAGTTCGCGGGTCTCTCCTTTTCGATTAGTAAGGGATCCAAAACAGGGAGGGGGAATGAGCAAGATGTTGGTGATAGGGCACCGGGGGGCCGCAGGGCTGGCGCCGGAGAACACCCTAAGGGCCATAAGGACGGGCCTTCAGCTTGGGGTTCACGGCGTAGAGGTGGACGTGCAGCTCACCCGGGACGGGCAACCGGTCATCATCCACGACTTCTCGGTGGACAGGACCTCCGACGGCTCCGGGGCGGTGGAGGTCCTGACGCTGGAGGAGATCCGCCGGCTGGACGCGGGAAGCTGGTTCAGCCCTGAGTTCCAGGGGGAACGGATACCAACCCTCATGGAGGTGCTGGAGACGGTGCCAGGGAACGTCACATTGAACCTGGAGCTGAAACAGCTTACCTTCCGCCGGAGGGGCCTTGAGGAGGCGGTGGCAAAGACCCTCAAGGGCTTCGGAAGGTGGGACAACGTGATAATATCCTCCTTCGACCACAAGGCCCTAAGAACCATCAAAGAGCTGCTGGAGGACGTGCGCATAGGGCTTTTGACCTACAACTACCTCCTGAATCCCGGAGCCTACGTGGACGGCCTGGGCTTCACCCCCTACAGCGTACACCCCGCCTTCGAGCTGGTGGACCGGGAGGACGCGGAGGCCTTCAAAAACCGGGGGCTTAAGATCCTCTCCTACCCCGTGAACCCCCCCGACACCGCCCGGGAGCTTGAAGAGTTGGGGGTGGACGGCATCTTCACCGATCGGCCGGATCTTTTCCTGCGGGCATAGAAATTGACAACACGCCTCAATCCGCTTTTTGCTTATCTAACAAAAAAATAAAAACCAACCATCAGAAGGGGGATCGCCCATGATCCGAAACGTCAAGAAGTGGATAACCCTGTTCTGCCTCGCCTTCTCCGGGGGGATAATCTACCAGCTTCCGTACCTAAGGGAGACAGGTTCTACATACCCCTTCAGGAGGCCCTCAGGATAAACAACACCCAGATAGGCAACCTCATGACCGTCTACGGCATCGCCAACCTCTTCCTGTACCTGCCGGGGGGCATACTTGCGGACCGGCTCCCCTACAAAAAGCTGGTCCCATTCTCCCTCATAACCACCGGCATTACGGGGCTTTATTACTCCACATTCCCGGGCTACCACATGGCCCTGGCGATCCACGTCATATGGGCCTTCACCACGGTGTTCACCTTCTGGCCCACCATGCTCAAGAGCGTCAAGATGCTGGGGGACAGCTCCGAGCAGGGGCGGCTCTTCGGGTTCCTGGACTTCGGCAGGGGGCTCTCCGCCACCTTGAGCGCCTTCGGGGCCCTTTTCATCTTCAAGGCCTTCGGCGCCACCCTCCTGGGCCTCAAGGGGGCCATAGTGTTCTACTCGGTTGCCATGATAGCCCTGGGCGTGGTGGTCTACTTCCTGCTGGAGGAGAAGAAGGACGAGGTGGCCCAGGCGGGGACCTCCATCTTCGACGGCATAGGCGACGTGCTCCGGATGCCCGCCATATGGCTCTCCGCCATGATAATCTTCGCCGGCTACAGCATAGGGGCGGGGCTCACATACATAACCCCGTACCTCACCAACGTCTTCAAGATGTCCGTCTCCATGGGGGCCTTCATAGCCATCATAAGGACCTACGGCTTAAGGCTGGGCGGAGGCCCCGTGGGGGGCATAATCGCGGACCGCATAGGCTCCTCCACCCGCTTCATACGGATCGGCTTCCTGGTGGTGGCCGCCCTGGTTGGCTGCCTTTACATGATACCCGGCGAACCCAAGCTCCTGTTGGTGATGCTCACCGTCACCCTCACGGCCTCCTTCTGCGTGTTCGCCGTGAAGGGCACCTACTTCGCCCCGGTGGACGAGATAAGGATACCCAACTCCCTGGCGGGGGCCGCCTACGGGGCCATAAGCCTGGTGGGGTACCTGCCCGACACCTTCATCTACAGCTACTTCGGCAACCTGCTGGACCGACACCCGGGCATCCAGGGCTACAGGCTCATATTCCTGTCCCTCATAGCCCTGGCCCTCATAGGCTTCGCCTCCGCCCACATGCTTCTTAAGTACATACGCAGCGAATCCAGCGCGTCGGAGGCACTGGAGCCCGCCGGGGCGGAGGAGTAGCAGGACCCAAACCCAAAAAACCGCAAGGGGGAGGCCCTATCAAGGCGCCTCCCCCAGCACTTTCTCCTTTTACCCTTAAGCCCCAGCATCCCAAGGCCCCCGCGGGCCCGCCGCCCCAAGGCAAAGGCCCCAAGGGAGGCAGCCCCAATGGGGAAGCGCCATACCGTCAGATCTCCATCTCCCTAAGCGCCCGGCGGCTCACCTTCCCGGTGCTGGAGACAGGAAGCTCCTTGAGGATAACCACCTTGCGGGGCACCTTGAAGTGGGCCAGCTTCTCCTTGGCGAAGTCGATTATCTGCCTTGGCGACGCCTCCTGACCTTCCTTTAGGACCACGAAGGCCTTCACCACCTGGCCGGTCATGCTGTGGCTCTCCCCCACCGCCACCGCCTGGGACACCGCCGGATGCTCCATGAGAACCAGCTCCACCTCCTGGGGGTACACGTTGAAACCCCCAACTATTATTATGTCCGTGGCCCTGTCCAGCACGGTGACGTAGCCGTCCTGAATGCGCACCACGTCGCCGGTGTCGAACCACCCGTCCTTGAAGCGGGCGGCGGTGTTCACCGGATCCCGGAAGTAACCCTCGGTGATGGAGGGGCCCTTGAGCCAAAGGACCCCCTCGGAGGCCTCGTCCAACCGGTTCCCCTCCAGGTCCCTTATCTGGTACTCGTAGCCCTTTATCATGGTGCCCACGGTGCCAAGTCGCCTTGACTCGTAGCTTTGGTTTATGGACACCACCGGGGAGCACTCCGTAAGCCCGTATCCCTCCAGTATGGGGGCCCCAAGGAGCTCGGCACAGCGCCTGTCCATCTCCACGTTGAGCTTGTCGCCGCCGGATATTATGAAGGAAACCCCCTTGGGCCTCTCCCCACCCCTCAACACCGCCCCCATCAGCATGGAAAGCATGGTGGGCACCGCCACTATGCCGGTGACGGCGGCGGCGTTTATGGTGCTCAAGGCGGAATCGGCGGGCACGAAGGAGGGCAGTATGGCCTGGGCTATCTCCCCCACCAGGGGTAGTATGCCAGACACGCTGTAGCCCAAGGTGTGGAAGTTGGGCAGGGCGTTAAGCATCACCTCCCCGGGCCGCAGGAACTCCACGTGCTCGATGGAGGAGGTCACGTTGTCCAGGATGTTCCCGTGGGATATGGGGACCGCCTTGGGAAGGCCGGTGGTGCCGGAGGTGCTGAACACCACGGCGGTCTTGGGGTCGTCAAGCTCCGAGGCCCCCCGGCCGGTGAAGGGCCTCAAGGGCCCCTCCAAGCCGCAAGGGGTGGAGGGCATCCCCGCCTTGGAGAGGGCCTCGCCTATCTCCGGCCGGTCCTCCACGTAGGCCACCCCGTGAAGGTCCAGTATGGAGATGGACCTAAGGAGCGCCTCCGGACCGGACCGGGCGTTCATGGGGGCCACCGCCCCGCCAAGGCTCCAGCAGGCTATGGAAAGGGCCAGCACCATGGGGCAGTTGGGCATCAAGATGCCAAGCCTCATCCCCTCCCCGAAGCCGGACTCCTCCAGGACCTTGCGGCTCTTCAAAACCAGGTCCGCCAGGTCCTCCCGGCTCCTCCAGTTCCCCATCCACCAGTAACAGGAAGCCCCGGGAGACTCCTGCAGCTTCCCCTTAAGAACCCTCTCCAGACGATCCATGCGCTCTCCCCTCTCGGCACTTAAAACTTCAACGTTCAGTCGGATATTTTAATTATACCATCCCCTACCGGGGGCCCATCCATATCCTCCGCTGGAACGCCGCCCCATGAGGGCCCACGTATATGAGGGCCATGGCCTTGTTGTAGGGGGCATGGGTGGAGGGGTCCACCGACAGGGTGGCGTGGACCAGCGACAGGGACTTGGTGTCCGACAGGGCATATCTTATCCCCTCGGGGGAGAAGGCAGAGGCCCTGGACAAGGCGTCCCCCGCCCACCTCATGGAGTCATAGGCCAGCATGGCGGGCAACACCATCTCCCGGGATAGACGGTCCTTGTACTTCTCGGCGTAGGCCTTCAGGAAGGGCTGCACGTAAACGTCCCCCGGGGAGGCGTCGGCTATCCACCAGCTGTTGACCATGAACTTAAGGTCCCTTCCAAACCCCTCGGGGCTGCCAAGGGCCACCAATGGGCCGGCGAACCCCTTGGACCTCAAACCCTTAAACAGCCGCGCCAGCCCATCGCCGGACAGGAAGGCCACCACCGCCTGGGGCCCCCCGGGCCCCATCTCCAGGGACGGCACCACCGAACCGTTCCCTCCCGATGATACGTCCACCCTGCCAAAAACCTGGCCCCCCATGCCGCTGAAGGAGGCCTCAAAACGCCTCTCCGCCTCCACGGACCTCCGGCTGGAGCCGTCGAACACTAGGAAGGCCCCGGTCCTGTTAAGTCCCTGGCGGACGAAGTAGGCGGCCAAGCGTCCCTCCATGGCAGGGGAGGCCAGCATGGCGAACATGAAGGGGTTGGGCTTGTAGGGGCTCACAGCGGGCACCTGAGGGTCCTTGGCGTCCACCGCTATCACCGGGGTTCGAGTCCTTTCGCTCCACCCCACCAACCCCAGGGCCCCCTCGTCCCCGGCGGCGCAAAGCACCAGGTGCGGCCGGGTCCTCTCCTTCATGCGGCCCCCCACCTCCTCCCAAGGGGGCCCCGAGGGGTCATGGGCGTCAAAGCCCAAAAGCCTCACCCGGTAGCCCTTAACCCCCCCCTGGGAGTTGATCTGCTCCGCCGCCATCTGGGCGGCTCTTAACATCACCTGGCCCACGGGCCCCTCAGGACCGCTCAAAGGGGCCAGAAGGGTTACCCTGAACTCCCCCCCGTCGGGACGGCGGTCCGCCATCATCCTGTAGACCCCAAAGGACAGGGCGGCGAAGATCCAGAGGATCACCATGGCGGCCCAAAGGGCCTGGGAGGGGGTGAGAGGCCCTATCATGACCCTTCCTCCCCCCGAATGGCCCCGGGACCTCACCGCCTCGGAGCTGGTGCCGTAAAACCTGCGGGACAGCACCGCCAGCGCCGAAGCCCCCCACAGGGCCTTCTCCTTCTCCACCCCGAACCGGTCCTGCAGGGCCTGGGCCACGAACACCCCCTCGGCGGAGTCCACGGGCATCTCATAGCCCATCTCCAGGGCGGTCCGAAGGGCCAGCACAAAGGGGAAGAACCACTCCCGCCCCTCGGGGCCCTCCGCCTCCAAGAGCTGCTGAAGCCTGTCCGGGTCCTCCAAAAGGTCCCTGCCGTACCTCTCTATAACCGCCCCTATCCTGTCCATAGCCATGGATTCGTCCAAAACACCCATTCCCCCGTTTCCAACTATCAGGGCTAATTCTATAATAAATCCGTAAAAAACTAACCTTCAGCGCCACGGCCCAAGGGGTATGGAATTTTCTTGTTTTTCATATATACTTAAGTTGTTATTCTAATCTGGGGGATTGGCCTCCCAGGGGAGGAGTGAGCCATGAAACACGCCGCCAGGTATCGCCGGGTCGTGCCGGTTGAAGAGGTTCCATCCTATCCGGACGCGGTCTTCGTTCAGAACATCTTCAACGCCACGGGAAGCGCCGTGCTGGTGCCCAACAAGGTCCCCATCGGGGAGATATTGACGAAGTTCAAAAACCCCGACAGGCTCGTGTCGTCCCTCAAGGGACAGGGTATCGACCAGGTGGAGCTGGAGTTCTCCCACAAGGTGGACAACCGGGTCATGAAGGAGCTCCTAAAGCAGATAGACTCCTCCTTCGAGACCGTGAACCCCGAGGTGAGCCGCGAGGTGAGCCGCACCATGTCGGACATCTTCTCCAAGCTCACCATAGACCAGAAGTTCAACTTCCCCAAGGGTGAGGTGGACCGGCTGGGAGGCATGCTGAGCCAGGAGGTTCAGAAGACCACCCAGATACTCTACTCCCTCACATCCCCGGAAAAGACCGATTCCTACACCCAGACCCACAGCCTCAACGTGTCCCTGCTGGCTGGGTTCCTGGCCAAGAGGCTCTGCGAGATAAGGAAGTGCGAACAGCCCCTGGTGGACAAGGCGGTGAAGGCGGGTTTAATGTTCGATCTCGGCAAGAGCGCCATACCAAGGCAGATCCTGGATAAGTCCGAACCCCTCACCCCCAAGGAGATGGACATAATAAGGCAGCATCCCCTGCACAGCGAGAGGATAGCCCGGGAATCCGGGGAGGACGACCGGGACATCCTCTTGGGCATAAGGCACCACCACGAGCGGTGGGACGGTTCCGGCTACCCAGACGGCCTCAAGGGCAGGGACATACCCATCATAGCCCGCATACTGG
>JAOACP010000031.1:0-14497 GCA_026417795.1 Thermanaerothrix sp. | reverse complement strand
GTGGCGGACACCTTCGACGCCATGACCAGCAACAGGGGCTACAAGGACGCGGTGTCCGCCAAGGCGGCGTTCAACTTCGTCATGAGCGCCAACGAGACCCACTTCGACCCCGACGTCTGCAAGGTGTTGCTGAGCGGCATGGGCATATACCCCCCGGGCTCGGTGGTGGAGCTCTCGGACGGCACCGTGGGCACCGTGGCGGCCTCCACGGAGGGGAACCTGCTGCAGCCTAAGATACTGGTTCGGGAGAAGGACGGGTCCGAGAGGATCATAGAGCTTCACAAGGAGGTACACCGGAAGCTCTTCATAAAGCGGGCCCTGGACGTGTAGCTGCTTCCCATGGCAGCATCCCCCAAGCGGGGGCCCGGCTTTATATCTTTATGGCCATCGAACAAGGGGAGAAGGGCCCGGCGGAGGTAGCGCCGGGCCATCATCGTGCCTTAAGGCATGCCCGAAAGGCCCACTAAGGCCCCTCGGCGCCGCCCCTTGCTCCTCAAGCCTCGGCGAAGGTGCCCCGAAGGAGCAGCTCCCCGTCCCGCATGGCCATGACCCCCCGGCTTAACACGTGTTTTATCCTAAGATCGTGGTCCACAAACACCAGGTCCCCGTCGAAGCCCTCCGCCACGAGCCCCTTGCCNGGTAGGCGGTGGAAGAGGGCGGGGGGGCTGGTTATGACCCGCACCGCCGTATCCAGCGGGATGCCCTCTATCTGCACCGCGTCCCGCACCTCCTCCCACAGGGAGGTGACCCTTCCGACCGTAAGACCCTTGAAACTGCCCCCCTGGTCGAACATGGGAAGGCTCCCCTGCCCGTCGGAGCTGAAGCATATCCTGCTAGGATCCACCCCCGCCTCCAGCAAAGTCTTAAGCCCCAGGGAGCACTTCACCTCCCCCTCCTCCAGGAAGAGGGGGGTGGTGCTGGTGGTAAGATCCACAACTCCCTCCCGCAGGGCGAAATCCACCGCCTCCTTGAAGAGGTCCGGGTTGCGGTTCACGTGGGTTGGGATGAACTGGTCCAAGGGGATCTCGCTCATGGCCGCCGCCTCCTTGAGCATGCCAAGGCCCCTTGGGCCGTCCCCCATGTGGACGTTCACCTTCCCGCCGAAGCCCTTGAGCATGCCCCCCACCCTGGCGGCGGAGGCTATCTTGAGGAACTCCTCCAGCGACGGCTGGCTCGACCGGTGGTCCGAAAGGGCCACCTCGCCAACCCCTATCACCTGCTCCACCAGGGCTATGTCGGACCGTATGGAGCCCGTTAGGGTCGCCACCGGCAGCTGGTAGGATCCCACCATCACCCAGGCGCTGATCCCCTCGGCCCAAAGCCCCCGGGCCTTGGCCACCAGGGAGGCCACAGACCTTGTAACGTCGTCGGTGCCCAGAACGCCTATCACGGTGGTCACGCCCCCTTTAACGGCGTCCTCCACTGGCATCTCCGGGGTCCTGGTGGCGGGGCCTCCCTCCCCTCCGCCCCCCAGGATGTGCACGTGGTTGTCCACGAAGCCCGGCGTGATGAGAAGCCCCCGGGCGTCCACCACCTCCAGCCCCGGAAGGCACACCGCCCCAAGATCCCCCAGGGCCGCCACCTTGGGCCCCACGCAAAGCACGTCGCACTTACCCCTCGCCTCCGGGGCGAACAGCTCCGCCCCCTTGAAAAGATAAGACCTCAACCCCTCATACCTCCCCGGCGGGAAGCCCGCCCCTTTTTTCTATCCCCGCTCCACATGTCCAAGAAGAGCTCCTCCCGGCCCCCGAAGGCAATTCGATAACCCCTGGTGCTCCTAAGGTGCTCCTCCGCCGCCCGTCTGGCCCCTTCGGCGTCCCGCCTCTCTATGGCGTCCACTATGCGTCGGTGCTCCGCAAGGCTTCCGCTTCCCCCGTCCTCCGACGGCGGCAGAAAGTCGATCAGGGCGTGCACGTATAGCTGGCTCCTCCAATAGACCAGTCTGAAGGCCTTTATGAGGTAGGCGTTGCCCCCCATCTCCGCCACCGCCATGTGGAACTCGTCGTTGGCGGTGCAGTAACCCTCCACGTCCCCAAGGTCCGCCATCACCTGCTCCCGGGCGTTTATCTCCTTGAGCCTCGCCACGTCCGACGCGTCCGCCTCCTGGGCGGCCCTGAAAGCTAAGTACCCCTCCAAAAGTTCCCGGGCGGAGAAGACCTCCAGCATGTCAGCCCTGGTAAGACGCGGCACCACGTAACCCCTTCGGCCGTCCTCCCTCACCAAAACCCCGTCGGACACCAGCGCCGCAAGGCCGTGCCTTACAGGAGTCCTGCTGAGCCCCAGCTCCTCCGCCAGGGCGGGCTCGGTTATCCTGTCACCTGGCATGTAGCGGCGCTTGATTATGCCGGATATGACGTGGCCTATCACCTTTTTAAGCGCCCCCAGATCCTCCCCCACGACTCCCCCTCCCATCTATGGATTCATTGTGCTATTATTGGATCCATTATATCGGAGGCCCTCTCTAAATCAACCCCGGAGGGGAGGTGAAGAACAAAGGCCGGGCGCATCCGGCGGGGAAGGGACGGGCCCTGTGGGCCGGAATTCGGATCCAGCTTAAAAGCTACGACCAAATCCATATCCCAGAGAGGGGGATGCGGAAGGATGAGCGGACCTTCCCAGCAGGAGAAGAAGAACAAGACCACCTGGATGCTGGATACATACATCATCATCTTCCTGGTGGTGGCGCTCATGGCGGCCCTCACCTACGTGGTGCCGGTGGGCAAGTTCGAGACCCACGAGGTGAAGTACACCGTGTCCGGCAAGGAGAAGAGCCGCACGGTCTTAAAGCCCGAGACCTTCACCATGGTGAAGGACGAGGCGGGGAACCCCCTTAAGAAGGGCATCAAGCTCTTCGAACCCGGAGGGGAGGTGGGATTCCTCAACTACGCCTTCGAGGGGCTGGTGTCCGGCGACAAGTGGGGCTCCGCGGTGGGGGTGGTGGCCTTCATCCTCATAATCGGCGGCGCCTTCGGGATAATACTGAGGACCGGGGCGGTTGAAAACGGCATAATGGCCATCATAAACAAGCTCCAGGGGAAGGAGATATTGCTCCTACCAATCCTGTTCCTGCTCTTCTCCCTGGGGGGAGCGGTGTTCGGCATGGGAGAGGAGGCCATCCCCTTCGTCATGATCCTCTGCCCCGTCTGCGTGGCCATGGGGTACGACTCGGTAACCGCCCTGCTGGTGTCCTACGTGGCCACCCAGATAGGCTTCGCCACCAGCTGGATGAACCCCTTCAGCGTGGCCATCGCCCAGGGGGTAAGCCAGATACCGGTGCTGTCCGCCGCGGGCTTCAGGCTCGGCATGTGGGCCTTCTTCACCCTCTTCGGCATCGGCTACACCATAAGGTACGCCCGGAAGGTGAAGGCCAACCCGGAGCTCTCCCTGTCCTACAGGACCGACCAGTTCTTCCGTAACGACATATCCTCCCACAGGGCCGAGGGCGGCAAGTTCTCCTTAGGCCACGGCCTGGTGGTGCTCACCGTGGCCCTGGGCATAGCCTGGGTCATCTGGGGGGTCATCGAGGAGGGCTACTACATCCCGGAGATAGCCACCCAGTTCTTCATCATGGGCCTTGTGTGCGGCGTAATCGGCGTGGTCTTCAAGCTGGAGGGTATGAAGGTCAACGACATCGCCGCCAGCTTCCGGAAGGGGGCGGAGGACCTGGTGGGGGCCGCCATCGTGGTGGGCATGGCCAAGGGCATAGTGCTGGTCCTGGGCGGCACCGACCCCTCCAACCCAACGGTGCTCAACACGGTCCTCCACTACACCGGCGAGGCCTTCAAGGGGCTTCCCGCGGCGGTATCCGCCTGGTTCATGTACCTCTTCCAGTCCTGCTTCAACTTCTTCGTGGTCTCCGGCTCCGGGCAGGCGGCGCTCACCATGCCCCTCATGGCGCCGCTGTCGGACATCCTCGGGGTCTCAAGACAGGTGGCGGTGCTGGCCTTCCAGCTGGGGGACGGCTTCACCAACCTCATAGTCCCCACCTCCGGGGTGCTCATGGCCTGCCTTGGAGCCGCCAGGATCGATTGGACCCAGTGGGCCAAGTGGCAGATAAAATTCCAGGGGCTGCTGTTCTTCTTCGGCTCCCTCTTCGTCATAGGAGGCGTAATGTTCGGCCTGAAGTAACAGCCCATAAAGACGAAGCGGGGGCCTCTCCTGGGGCCCCCGCTTTTCAACCAGCCCTACCTGGCGCTGCCCTTGAAGACCTCCACCGCCTTCAGGGGCACGTAGACCTTGCCGGTCTTGGGGGAGAAAACACATACCCCGCCGAGATTCACAACCCTTCCTCCCATGCGCATGTAGTCCTTGCTCAAGGGCATCTCCGCCCGGACCGATCCCTTGCGCACCACCAGCACGGGGTTTGCGGGATCCGACTTGTCCAGCTCCACCGACGCGCCCATGGAGCCGAAGGCCTCGGCGGAGTCCACGAAGAGGGTCCCCGTGGCCTTCTCCAGGGACGCCCCCATCTCCCGGGCGCATATCCTGGCTATCTCGGTGTTCTCTATGGTGGCCAGGGGCTTCTCAAGGCCGTAGTAGTTTATGAAGAGGTCCTCGCCGGTGTGGCCGTTGGTGGTCCAGCCTATGGGGCTCCGCTTTGAGATGATGGGGCCCAGCACGTAGTTGAGGCTCCCCTTCTTGGCCTGCTGTATGGCGTTAACCTCGTCGGCGGAGAGGTCCGACACGCCGTAGAAGCTCGCCACGGCCTCCCGAACCTTCATCTCCGACCGGTCGTCCCCAAGGACCTTCTCCACCCCCTCGCCGGTGAGCCTGGCGGCCTTAAGGGGCGTGACCAGGGCCTCCAGCGGAAGCTTGGAGTAGTTCTTGTCGGTCACCTTGCTGCCCAGCGACATGCCCCCGTTGCCGTGGTCCGCGAAGACCAGCACCAAGGTGTTCCGGTCCTTCCGGGCGAAGTCCAGCGCCACCCGCACCGCGTCGTCGAAGGCCAGCACGTCGGACACCACCCCCACCGGGTCGTTGGCGTGGGAGGCCCAGTCTATCTTGGAACCCTCCACGAAGAGGAAGAAGCCCTCCGGGTCCTTGGACAAGAGCTCCATGGCCTTGGAGGTCATCTCCGCAAGGCTTGGCTGCGAAGGGGCCACCGCGGGGCGGTCGAAGTCGTAGGCCATGTCGTCGTCGGCGAAAAGCCCGAAGACCGGGCCCGAGGACAGGGACCTCATCTCATCCTTGGTGGAGACCACCTTGTATCCCCGCCGCTGAAGCTCCTCAAGGAGGTCCTCCCCGTCTTCCCTGACGCCTCCCTTGGACTTGGGCAGCAGGTACTTCCTGCCGCCGCCGAAGACCACCTGGAACCCGCCGTAGACCTGCTGCTCCCCTATCTCGTTGTAGTCGTTCCGATCCGGCCAGTGGGAGGAGTAGGCGGCGGGGCTGGCGTGCTGCACGTTGCTGGTCACCACAAGCCCCGTGGCCTTCCCCATGAGCCTGGCGGCCTCAAGCACCGACGCCACAGGACGCCCCATATCGCCGGAGGCCACCTTCGGCACCCCAGGCATGGTGACGCTCCAGGGCAGGACCCCTATGGACTTGTCGCTGGCCTTGAAACCCGTGGCGAAGGCCGTGGCGGCGGGGGCGGAGTCGGTTATGAGGCTCTCGGCCCCCCAGGTCCTCACCCTACCCGCGGGCATCTGATCAATGGCAAGGGGTCCACCCTTGTACCACCGGGCCACGGTGGTGTGGGTGGCACCGGTGCCGTCGCACATGAGCACTATAACGTTCTTGACCTTGGCATCCGCGGCGCCCCCAAGGGCCAGCACGAAAAGCCCAAGTAGAAGCCCCAAAAACCTCAACCTAACCGCACGTTTCATGAGCACAACAACCTCCCCGCTGAAGATGTGTTACCGTGCGCTTCCGCATGTTAGCGGATCACGGTGAATACCATTTTACATCAACGTTACCGGATGGTTACCCCGCCACCATGAGCTCCTTTGGGAAGGAGTTCAGCACCTCCGGGCCGTCCTCCCCCACCACCACCAGGTCCTCTATGCGTACCCCCAGGGCGCCGGGGATGTATATGCCGGGCTCCACGCTGAAGACGTTCCCCACCTCAAGGGGGGCGTGGTTGCCCTCCACTATGTAGGGCCCCTCGTGGACCTCCAGGCCTATGCCGTGGCCAAGGCGGTTGAGGAAGTGCTCGCCGTAGCCCGCCCGGGCTATGACGTCCCGGGCGGCCCGGTCCACCTCCTGGGCGGGCACCGAGGGGCGCACCGCCTCTATGCCCTTGAGCTGGGACTTGAGCACCACCTGGTAGACCTCCCGGGACTTCTCCGGCACCCCGGCAAGGAAGAACGTCCTGGTCATGTCGGAGCAGTAGCCTTGAACCCGGCAGCCGAAGTCCAGCACCACGCAGTCCCCCTCCCTGCCCACAGCGTCTACGCCGCCGTAGTGGGGCATGGCGGCGTTGGCCCCAAAGGCCACTATGGGATCGAAGGACGGCGTGGTGCCCAGCTCGTCGAAGCACTTGAGGATGAACTCCTTGACTTGCCTCTCGGACAAGCCGGGACGAAGGAACCGGTAGACCCGCTCCATCACCTGGTCCGCCATGGCGGAGGCCCTGCGCATGAGGGCCAGCTCCTCCTCAGTCTTGACCCGCCGCAAGGGGTCCAGGACCTTGGCACCGTTCACGTACCTGGCGGGCACCGCCCCTTGGGCGTCTATCAGGTCCACCGCCCTCATCCCGCAGTTCACCCCTATGACCCCACCCTCCAGCCCCAATCTCCTACAGCCCTCCCGGTATGCTCCCACAAAACCCTCCCGGTCGTCCCACACGAAAAGGGGCACCCCCTCCATGTGGAGCTCCATCTCCTGCCTGTAAAGCCGGGGCACAAGGCCGAAACACCCATTCCGGGACACCATGAGCCCCTTGCAGCGCTCGTCGGGGAATAGATCAAGACCGGTTATATACAAAAGGTCCCCCGAGGGGCCCAGGAACAGACCGTCCATGCCCTCTTCCCCAAGCCTCTTAACCAACCGCTCCAACCGGCGCAACTCCAACCCGCTCACCTCCGGACAGTTGATGTGCCAATAATACATCAGCAGGGCCATTAAAAGAAATTTTTGCTCCCCCTATGGCGGTATTGGAATTTATGATATATATTATTATACGTTAGAACTAAAGGAGGTGCGGGTCTTAATGAAGCCCATAAGGATACTGATAACCGAGGACGACCCGATGGTGTCGTTCATCATCGGCCGCCTTGTGAACTCCCTGGGGGACTTCCTGCTGGTAGGACAAGCCCAGAACGGCAGGGAGGCGCTGGAGCAGATAAGGGCCCACAAGGTGGACCTGGTGTTGCTGGACCTATCCATGCCGGAGGTGGACGGCAAGGAGGTCATGCTGGAGCTCAGGAACAACGACATGGACTCCGACGTGATCATCATAACCAGCTCCTACAAGAAGTCCGACGCGGTGGAGGCCCTGCGGCTGGGGGCCTGGGACTACATCGTAAAGCCCTTCTCCTACGACCGGCTTCGGGTCTCCCTGGACTCCTACAAGGACGCCTTCCGCTACCGGGCGTCGCTGCCCTCGGAGCTGAGCCAGGAACAGCTCGACCGGGTCTTCTACCCCGAGAGCCGGCTCAACCTCTACTCCACCTCCGGGATCCAGCGGGGGGACACCGCCCAGCGGATAATGGACATCCTCTCCCAGGAGGAGAAACCCCTCTCTGCGGGGGAGATAGCGGACAAGATCGGCATATCCCGCATAACGGTCCGCAAGTACTGCGAGGCCCTGGTATCCACGGGAAGGCTGATATCCCAGAACCACTACCAGCCAAAGGGACGGCCCATAAAGAAGTACCAACCCATATAGACGGGTCGGTGATGATCCGATGGCCCTTAGGATAGACCTGGAGGACGTGCCGCACCCAGTCGTAATCTTCCCCCCCGGAGGATCTCCCAAGGAGGGCAACTCCAGAGGCGGCCACTTCCTGGCCGCCTTCGGCTGGGACGGACCTCCCCCCAGCGGGAACACCCTGTCCATAGGGGGCAAGCAGTTTCTGCCGGTGCATCTCGCATCCCTGCCGGAGGGGGAGGTGTTCGCCCTGGTGGAGGCCCTGTGCGCCCCCAAGAGGGATCTTTTCATCTCCCAGATAAGCCATGAGATCCGGAACCCCCTTAACAACATCATCGGCATGTCCGAGATGTGCCTCTCCGCGGAGAGCCCCAACAGGAGGTGGCTTGAGTGCATAAAGGAGGCTTCAAGCCACCTGCTTCGGATCGCCAACGACCTCCTGGACCTGTCCTCCGCCAATAGCGACCTGGAACTCCAGTTGGCCCCCTACGAAGTCCGGAAGCTCATATCCAACACCGTCCGCTTCGTGGCCCCCATGGCGGAGGCCAAGGGGCTCATCCTCCTCACCAAGGTAAGCCCGTCGGTACCGGAGAAGCTCAAGGGGGATCAGGACAGGGTAAGGCAGATCCTGCTCAACCTCCTGACCAACGCCATAAAGTTCTCGGAACACGGCAGCGTCAAGGTGGAAGCCTCCGTTGAGGGGGACGACCTTGTAATATCGGTCACCGACAGCGGGCGGGGCATACCCAAGGAACAGCTGGACAAGATATTCCTGCCCTTCTACCAGGCGTCCCCTTCGGACCGGGGACAGGGACGGGGGCTTGGACTTGCCATATGCAGGAAGCTGGCGGAGTCCATGGGGGGCACCATAACGGTCAAAAGCGCCCCCGGGGAAGGGTCCTCCTTCTCCATCAAGGTGCCGGCCCTTGATGTTAAGGAAGAGGTATCCTCCCCCGACGAGGCGCCGCAGCGCCCTGGCAAGCCATTAAGCACTGCCGCGAAGAGGCCCCTTAACATACTGCTCGCGGAGGACGACCCCCTCAACCGGGAACTGGTGGAGACCGCCCTGTCCGCCATGGGGCACCGGGTTAAAGGGACCTCCACCGGCGTGGAGGCCCTCAGGGCCTTCTCGTCCCAGGCCTTCGACCTTGCCATACTGGACGTGAACATGCCCCAGGGGGACGGGGTATGGCTAGCGAGGGAGATACGGCTCCTGGAGTCAAAGGAGCCCTCCCGCCCGCGGACGCCGCTCATCGCGCTTACCGCCTGCGCCACGGAGGAAGACCGGGAACGGTGCCTCAAGGCGGGCATGGACCTGTTCCTAACCAAACCGGTACCACTTGAGGAGCTTCGGGCCGCGGTGGAAGGGGCCGCCAGCGGCGAGATGCCGGTGTCGGAGGAAGGGGAAAAAGGCGGTTCGCCTGAAATAGCCACCCAGCGGCTCATGGATCTCTCCATGGGAGACCGGGAGGTGATGGGCAAGGCCCTCACCCTCTTCAAGGAAGGGGTCCCCATAATGCTGGAGACGCTGCGGCTTTTGCTCCACCGCAGCGACCTCAAGGGGGCCGCGTCGGTGGTTCACAAGCTCAAGGGCCGGTTCGCCACCGTAGGCCACCAGGAGGCAGCGGAATACCTGGCCACGCTGGAAGAGCGCCTCAAGGAGGGGCAAGGGGAGGACCCGGACCACATAATAAACCGGATCAACCAGGCCACCCGGCAGGTGCTCAAGGCCTACGAGGACATAAACGTTAAACCCCTTTGACCCTTAAGGATGACGATGTGTTGACGATCCGGTGCTACCATCCCCCCTTGAAAGGGGGGATTCGCTTTGTCCATAACCTTTAAGCTGAACGGGCGGGAAGTGACATTCTCTCCTTCCCCGGAGCAGCGGCTGCTGGACATGCTGAGGGAACTGGGCATGACCAGCGTGAAGGAGGGCTGTTCCGAAGGGGAGTGCGGGGCCTGCACGGTGGTGATGAACCGCCGCCCGGTGGCGTCCTGCACCGTGATGGCCTTTCAGGCGGAGGGGGCGGATATACTAACCCTTGAGGGCCTCTCCCAAAACGGGCTTCTGCACCCCATACAGAGCGCCTTCGCGGAGTGCGGAGCGGTCCAGTGCGGCTTCTGCACCCCCGGCATGATAATGTCCGCCTACGCCCTCCTCATGAACAACCCCTCCCCCACCAGGGAGGAGGCGGCGGAGGCCATATCGGGCAACCTCTGCCGCTGCACCGGCTACCTGCCCATAATAGACGCCATACTAGAGGCTTCAAGGAGGCTTCCATCCCATGCTTAGGGCTAGCCCCAGGACCCTTGCGGAGCTCACCGAGCTGGCGCTGGACTCTCCTAAGGACCTCCGCTACATAGCGGGGGGCACGGATCTTACCGTGAAGATGCACCGTGAGGGCTTAGGCCTTCACCTCATGGACGTAACCCGCGTTGAGGGTCTCCGGGACATCGAGCGCCAAGGCAGCGCCGTCAGGGTGGGAGCCGCGGTCCCCTTCGCCGACATAAGTTTGGGCTTGAACCTGCCTAAGGGGCTTTCCACCATGGCATCCAAGG
Source organism: Thermanaerothrix sp. (assembly GCA_026417795.1). Lineage (NCBI taxonomy): Bacteria > Bacillati > Chloroflexota > Anaerolineae > Anaerolineales > Anaerolineaceae > Thermanaerothrix > Thermanaerothrix sp. Next base: position 4,125 of record JAOACP010000031.1, on the reverse strand, counting down.
TGGGCTCCCCCCAGATACGAAGCCGGGGCACCATGGGGGGCAACGTGGGGAACCTCTCCCCCGCCGGGGACTCCATACCCATGCTGATGGCCCTTGAGGCCTCCATGGAGGTGCTTCACTTCGAGAACACCTCCCCAGTTAAGCTGTCCATCCCCATGGGTGAAATCAAGTCGGGCCCCTTCGGGGTTTTAAGGGGGCCTAAGGACCTCATAACCGGCTTTGTGATACCCCCCTGGGAGTTCTCCTTCTTCGGCAAGGTGGGGTCCCGAAGGACCGTGACCATATCAAAGGTCAACTTAGCTTGCGCCCTAAGCCTCGCCGGAAACCGATGCCGGGTTTACATGGGAGCGGTGGGCAGGCTGCCGGTTCGATGCCCAAGGGCGGAGGAGGCCATAGCGGGCCTGTCCGGCACGGAGCTCCAGCGGGAGCTTCCCCGGCTGCTCTCCCAAGCGGTGGAGGAGGCCATCCCCTCTAGGGCCTCCATGCCCTACAAGCGGGAGGCGGTGAAGGCCCTGGGCCTTGAACTGGCCCTGGAGCTCGCCCATGGGAGGGGGTGTTAGAATGAACCGCTGGAACTGGGTTGGCAGGTCCGTGCCAAGGCTGGACGTAGTCGAAAAGGCCACCGGGGAGTTCTTGTTCCTTGAGGACCGCCCAAGGCTCAAGGGGCTCCTGTACGGACGGCTCATAACAAGCCCCGTGGCCAACGGGCGGGTCCACGGCTTCCGGCTGGAACGGGCAAGGCAGATACAAGACCTGGTGCGCCTTTTCACCCCCATGGACGACCTCATGAGGGTCCCCTACAACAGCGCGGTCTACCTGGAGGACCAGAGGGACCTTAGGGACGAGCGGATCTTCACGGACCGGCCGCTCTTCGTGGGGGACCCGGTGGGGGCCGTGCTGGCCCACACCCCCCAGGGGGCCCTAAGGGCCGCGGCGCTGGTGGAGGTTCTGGCGGAGGAGCTTCCCCCGCTGCTTGGGCCGCTTCCTCCGGGCGTTCCGTCGCCCCTTCCACTCAAGCCCCCGGCGATCGAGGGCCGCATAGAGTGCGGGGAGATTCCAGCGGTGGAGGAAGCGGTGGAGCTTGAGGTGACGGTGCGCACCCCCAAGGTGCACCACGGGGCCATGGAACCCCACCTGTGCCTTTCGTACATGGACGGTTCCGTGCTGGTGGTGGAGTCCCCGTGCCAGATGCCCTTTGCGGTCCGCCACGTCCTCTCCAAGGCCCTGGAGCTTCCCATGAGCCGGGTGAGGGTGATAAAAGCCCCCATGGGGGGCTCCTTTGGAGGAAAGCAGGAGGTGTTCCTGGAGACCCGCTGCGCCCTCATGACCCTTCTTACCCGCCGGCCTGTGCTGCTCACAACCAGCCGGCGGGAAAGCATCATATCCACCAGGAGCAGGGCCGCCACGGAGGGGACCGTTCGGATGAGGGCCCTTGGGGACGGCACCCTGTTGAGCCGCTCCGTGGAGGTGCTGTGCGACTCCGGGGCCTACGCCAGCGGCGGACACCGGATAACCATGGCCATGGGGAAGAAGACATTTAGGCTCTACCGGATACCCCGCCAGGAGTTCACGGGGCGCACGTTCTTCACCAACACGGTGCCAAGCGGCGCCTGCAGGGGCTACGGCTCGCCCCAGATACACGCCATAACGGAGATAGCCATGGACCTCTTGGCCCGAAGGCTCAACATGGACCCGGCGGAGATAAGGCTTAAGAACCTCATCCACCCCTTCGACCAGGACCCCACCGGGGCCCCCTCCCTTGGCAACGGCAGGGTTCGGGAGTGCCTCGAGGAGGGGCTAAAGGCATTTCGCTGGGAGGAGAGGAAGCGCCGCATCCTGGAATGCCGGGCGGACGGCAGGTTCCGGACCGGCATAGGGCTGGCCTGCGCCACCCACGGCAACGGCTACCACGGCTCCCCCTTCGCGGACGTGATGTCCATGGCCTTGAGCCTCTGCGAGGACGGCTCGGTGCTGGTCAACGGCGCCTTTGCGGAGCTTGGCAACGGCACCATAACCTCCATGACGCAGATCGTGGCGGACGTGATGGACCTTCCGATGGACCGGGTCTTCGTGTCCGAGGGAGACACCCATCTTACCCCCTTCGACGTGGGGTGCGTGGCGAGCCGTGTCACCTACGTGTGCGGCGCCTGCGCCCTGGAGGGGGCCCTTGAGCTCCGGTCCCGCATGGCAAGGGCCTTTCTGGCCCTCCTGGGCTTGGGGCAGGAGTGGGCGGATCGGGTGGTCTTCAACGACGGCACCGTGAGCCTCAACGGCCGCTCGATGACCTACGGCGCCTTGGCCAACAGGGCCATAAAAGAGCTGGGGGAGAGCCTGTGGGCGCCAGCCACGTTCAAGCCCCGGGGGAACCCCGCCTCGTTCGGGGTCCACTTCGCCCAGGTGGAGGTGGACACCCTGACGGGCCTCGTGCGAGTCACCGACTACCTGGCATGCCACGACGTGGGGAAGGCCATAAACCCCATGATGGTAAAGGGGCAGATATACGGTGGGATCCAGATGGGGATGGGCCTTGCGCTCATGGAGGAGCTTAGATACGACCAGAGGGGTCTTCCCCTCAACGGCTCCTTCAGCCGGTACCACATGCCCAACGGTCCGGAGATGCCTGCGGTGCAGGTGCTGCTGGTGGAAAGAGGCGAGGAAGGGGGCCCCTTCGGGGCGAAGAGCGTGGGGGAGATAGCCACGGTTCCGGTGGCCCCCGCCATATGCAACGGGATCAACATGGCCCTTGGAACGTCCCTTACGGATCTGCCCTTCACCCCGGAGCGGATAGTAAGGGCCCTTGCGGAGAGGAGGGATGGGGATTGACCGTAACGGTGGGCGACGGCCCCATAGGGGTGGACCAGGTGGCGGCGGCGGCCTTCGGGGACTCCGTGGAGGTGTCCCATGAGGCCCTAAGAAGGTGCAGGGCGGTTTGGGAGGCCCTGATGGAGATAGCGGACCGCGGGGCCCCAAAGGTATACGGCCTTAACACCGGGGTGGGCATAAACAAGGACCAGTCGGTGGGCCGGGAGTGTTACGGGGTCTACAACCTCAACATGCTGCGGGTGCACTGCGTGGGGCTTCCACCCTACGCCTCCCTGGAGGAGGCAAGGGGGATCATGCTCATAAAGCTGCACCACCTGGCCATGGGCTATACGGGCATAAACCCCGGCTACATGGAGCTCTTGAAGGAGATGCTGAACCGTGGCATACACCCCGCCATACCCATGAGGGGCTCCGTGGGGGAGGCGGACATAACATCCCTTTCACACCTGGGGCTCGTGATGGCGGGGGAGGGGTTCGTAATAAAGGGCGGAGAGATTCGTCCCGCCGGGGAGGCCTTGAGGGAGGCGGGGCTTGAGCCGTTGAAGCCGGGGCCCAAGGACGGGCTGGGGCTTGTGACGTCCAACGCCCTTGGGGAGGCCCTGGGGTGCCTTAGGCTCCACCGGCTCCGGGAGATCTTGGACGTGGCGGACCTGGCTTACGCCATGACCATGGAGGGGCTTCACGGGAACATGTCCCCCTTGGACGAGAGGGCCCTAAGGCTTCATCCATCGGCGGGGGTCCGGGAGAGCGCCGCCAAGGCCAGGGAGTTCCTCAAGGGGAGCTACATCGAACGTGGCGGCAAGTCGCTGCAGGACCCCCTTTCGATCCGCTGCTCCCCCATGGTGCACGGGGCGGTGCGGGACGCGGCCCAAGGGGCGGAGGCGGCCCTTGCATCCCACATGAACTGCCCGGACGACAACCCCTTGGCCTTTGAGGACGGCACCGTGATACCCTGCGCCCTATTTGAACCCCTGGGGTGGGTCCTGGAGTTCGAGAAGCTCAAGCTCGCCCTTTGCCACCTTTCCCAGGCGGTGGCCCGCAGGACCTTCCGCCTTGGATCGGACAGGTTCACGGGGCTTCAGCGGTTCCTCAACCCCTGCCCCGCCATGTGCCACGCCTTCGGGGTGATCCAGAAGACCATGTCGTACCTCCACGGGGAGAACCAGCACCTGAGCGCCCCCTGTTCCTTCCTGGTGGAGCCCCTTTCGGAGGACCAGGAGGACCGGGGGTGCAACAGCCCCATGGTGATGGAGCACATCAACAGGATGATGGACAACCTGGAGGCGATGCTGGCCATAGAGG
>JAOACP010000030.1 GCA_026417795.1 Thermanaerothrix sp. | reverse complement strand
GTGTATAAGAGACCGCACACGTAGTGCCCTATGGCGTGCATCAGGTGGGTCTTTCCAAGCCCCACGCCTCCCCATATGAAGAGCGGGTTGTAGGCCACCCCCGGGGACTCCGCCGCCGCCAGGGACGCCGCGTGGGCCAGGCGGTTTGACTTGCCCACCACGAAGGTGTCGAACACGTAGTTGGGGTTCAGCCCGCTCCTGTTGGGCGACTGGGGCATGGCCGCCGCCTCCGCCCTCTTCTGCTCGTTGGGCCTTATCTCGGACCCCACCCGCAGCTCCACGTCCTCCGCAACCCCCAAGGCCCTTATGAGCTCCTTAAGGGACGTGAGAAACCGGCTTTGGATCTGTTCCTTTATGAACACGTTGGGAACGTCCAAAACCAGAACCCCGCCGGTTATCTCCAGGGGAAGACAGGTCTTAAGCCACGTGCCGGCGGCCCCGGGGGGCAGCACGTCCCTTCCCTTCTCCAGTATCTCGTTCCACAGGACCTTAAGGTCTTCCAATTTCCTCACCTCGCCGGGCCATGGGGCCCCGTTTGCGTTGCCTTCATCTGGCTTGCTCCAAGAAGACAAGAAATGAAAAAGAGCAGGTTCCGGGGCGGTCCGCCGCGCTAACTTCCTTCTCGCTTCTTGTTGGTGGATAACCCTCCGCGGCGCCTTAGAAACCGTGTTTTGGCCCTCCACAAAGGCCACGGCCTTGAAACGATGGGTGGGTAAATGCGCTTAGCTCCACCCTCCCAAGGGGCCCCTTTTGTGGATAAGTTTACCCCAAAACCCCCTCGTCCACCCACATGGAATCGGGGTGTATCATTTTACCACGAAATTATCCACAGGGGTTTTCCACATTTCCACAACTTGCCGTTGGATTTGTGGATTTCCTAAACCCTTGTGGCCAGTGGATCCATGTGGATCATGTGGATTTAGACAATTTGACGATGCCAAACCAACCCCAAGCGAAGAGGAGATCTACGGATGTGGAAAGTTATCCACCGCGGTGGATAACTTTTGTGGACAAAACCGTGGGATTCCTCAAAGGTCTTGCGGGGTCCATGCCGAAGGTCTTCTTAAGGCAGGAGGATAGGGCCCTCAGCATTGGAGTTTTAGGTTGCAGGCGATTTCATGGGATATAATCCACGGTGGAGTTTGTGAAGGTAATATTAGGATTAGGGTCCGCAAGCGCGGCCTTTTCAAATGAAGGAAGGGGGGTCCCTTTTTGAGCGAGGGGATTCTTCACGTGATAAGCCACACGGACCTGGACGGCATAACCGCCGCGGCGGTGGCGTGGCACGCAAACCGGCGGCGTCGATGGCCCATAAAGGTGACCCTTTGCGGCTACGGGGAGGTGGACTCCCTGGTGGCCTACGGGCTTTCCAAGGGGGAGGACCTTTTGGTGTTGGACCTGTTCTGCCAAAGGCAGGATACGGTGGACATGCTGGACCGGGCCTTCGACGGGGTGGAGCTCAAAAGGCCGGTTTTCTTCGACCACCACAGTAGCACCATGGAGAAGTACGGGAACCGCAAGTGGCTAAAGGTGGACACCTCCATGTGCGCCGCCAAGGTCTACTACTCCTGGCTTCTCTCGTCCCAGGGAGAGGATGGATTGGACAGGGATGCCCTTTCGGAGATGGGGGAGCTTGTAGAGATAGCCAACGACCGGGACCTTTGGCTTGGCAATCGGCAGGAGTCCAGGCTCTGGCAGGCGTTGGTCACGGTGCTGGGGCCCCACGGGGCTCTGATGCGGCTTTCGGTGAACCGCTCCCACGCCATGGACCCGGCGGAAGAGGCCGCCGCCAGCGAGTTCGTGGCCTTGCAGGATGAGCGGTTCCGGCGGGCCCTCTCAAGCCTTGAGCGGCGGGGGGATCTGGCTATGCTGGACGACGGGATACTGGAGTTCGGCGACGTGTCGGACTTCTGCGGCATGGTCTTGGACCGCATGGAGAACCCCCCTCTGGCGGTGGCGGTCCTGGCCCGCCGCCAGGCGGGGGATTGGGCGGTGTCCATAAGGAGCCGCTCGGGCCTTTCCGGCAGGATGGTGGCCCTCTTGAAGGACGGAAGGAAGGTCCGGGGAGGGGGGCACGACGACGCGGCGGCGGTGTACTTCCCATCCAACTTCTCCAAGGAGCAGATATTCTCGTCCCTCACCGCCGCCATGAAGAGCCACCGGGAGAGCACCATGGGCACCGGCATGACCATAGGGGACATCCTAAAGGGGAAGCTGGGACAGGATGGCTAGGAACAGGATAGCGGTGCTGTACGCCACCGTTGGAACCGGACACAAGACCGCCGCCGTGGCCCTGTCCGATTGGATCAGGACCCAGTACCCCGAGTGCCAGGTGGTGTGTCTTGACGTGCTGTCCTTCGGCTCCCCCTTCGTAAAGGCCTTCATCGCCAACTCGTACCTGGAGATGGTAAAGCGTGCCCCGAGGCTCTGGGGATACTTCTACGACTCCATGGACGACCCCAAGGCCCGGGACGGGGTCTTGAACTCCATAAACGAGCTCACCGCCAGGATAAACCTAAGGCGCCTCATAAAGCGCCTTAGGGCCTTCAACCCCGACGCCATAGTGTTCACCCACTTCTTCGGCGCCGGCCCCATCGCGGAGGAGTTCCTTGGCAAGGTGCCGGTCTATTACCTCAACACCGACTTCCTAAGCCACGTGTTCCATCGGAACCCCCTCTTCCGGGGCTGGTTCGTGGCCAGCAGGGAGGCGGTGCTGCAGTACAACTGCGACGGCATCTTCGACCGGGTGTGGTTCACCGGCATACCCGTGGCCCGTTCCTTCGTCTCACCAAGGCCCAGGGAGGAGGCCTTGAGGGAGCTGGGCCTTGAGGACAGGACCACCGTGCTGGTGATGAGCGGCGGCATCGGCGTGGGGCCCCTGGAGGATGCGGTTGAAACCCTGTCCAAGCGGGACCGCTGGCAGGTGCTGGTGGTGTGCGGAAACAACCGTTCCCGCTTGAGCGGCATGATGAGGGCCTTCGGGGACAAGCCCAACGTGCGGGTCTTCGGCTACGTGGACCCCATAAACCCCCTCTACGAGGCGGCGGACGCGGTGGTCATGAAACCCGGTGGGCTCAGCTCCTCGGAGGTGCTGTGCATGGAGAAGCCCATGTTCCTCATGGACCCCATACCGGGGCAGGAACAGCGGAACAGCGACTACCTGCTGGAGAACGGCGCCGCCAAGGCCGTGTTCCACGTCCGGGCGGTGGACCTAAAGGTGGAGGAGGTACTGTCCGATCACAAAGCCAGGTCCTCGCTCATCGAAAATTGCCGGCGCCTCAAACGCCCCTTCGCCGGGAGGGACGTGGCTAAGATATTGATGGAGAATGGGGATTAACTATTATTTATTTATGTGCTATTATTCACCCGGGGGGGTAGGCCATAGAAGTTTGTTCTTGGGGGGACCAGGTCTCCCGGGGGGTGTTAGACATGGAGAGCGTTGAAAACTTCATGTGCGATTTCTTCACCAGGCAGGAGGTCTACAGGATCTTCTTCAAGGAGTCGCTGGTGGGGGCGGTGTTCTGTTCCCCTCGGGGATTGGTGTTGGACGCCAACACCTCCATATGCGGCATGCTGGGGCACTTCAGGCACTCGGTGGTGGGCCGCCCCATAGGTGATTTCCTGCAGAGGGGCTCCAAACGGCACGTCATAGGGCCCTTGCGGCGCCTCATGGCGGGCAAGAGCAGGAACGAGCGGGTTGACTGCCGGCTCGTGAAGGCCTGCGGATCCCCCATGGAGGCCAGGGTGTTCGTCTCCAAGGTGGAGGACCGGGACGGGATGATAAGGGGCTACCTCCTGCAGGTGATAGACATAACCGACTCCAAGGAGCGGGAGCGGGCCATAAAGGCCATGGCGCTTAAGGACCCCCTCACGGACCTCCCAAACCGGGCTGCCTGCTTCGAGGAGATAGAGCTGGCCATAATGGAGTCCTCCGCCGATGACTCCAACTTCGCCCTCATATTCATAGACCTGGACGGCTTCAAGGAGATAAACGACGGCTTGGGTCACCTCATGGGGGACGAGACCCTTAAAGAGGTGGCCAAGCGGCTTAAAAGGTGCGTGAGATCCTCGGACCTGGTGTCCCGCATCGGGGGAGACGAGTTCGTCATGATAATAAAGGGCCTTGCCTGCGAGGAGTCCGCCTTCTCCGTGGTGGCCAAGGTGGCCTCCCAGTTCGACAGGCCCGTGGAGGTGAAGGGCATGTCCATCCCCATCGGCGCAAGCCTCGGGATAGCCATCTTCCCAAGGGACGGCAGGGACTCCATAACCCTCATGCAGCGGGCCGACGAGGCCATGTACCTCCACAAGGCCTCGAAGGCCTGACGCCACCCACCTCCATCAGAAACCCTCACGGCCCCTTGGGGCCCCCCATCGCCCACGGAAGCACTGGGATAAGGAGATAAAAATCGTTTTTGATTTTTCGCCGCCTTTGACACAGGGGGGCTTCTTTGCTGTACAATCCCCTTAAAGGAACATATAAACCGATGGGGGGTATGAGAGATGGGATACTTCGAGCCCGCGGGTGAGATGAGGCCAGAGGATCGGGACATATCCAGGGCCCTTGCGAGCCTTAGGGAAGAGGTGGAGGCCATAGACTACTACCATCAGAGGGCGTCCCTTACCGCCGACCAGGAGCTGAAGGCCCTTTTGCTCCACAACCGGGACGAGGAGATAGAGCACGCCGCCATGTGCGTTGAGTGGCTGCGCCGGAAGCTGCCTGCCATGGACGAGGCCCTTAGGACCTACCTATTCACCACCGTTCCGGTGACCCAGGTGGAGGAGGCCGCCACCGGCGGGGAGGGCGGGAAGCTGGGATCGGAACCCTCCGGGTCCCTCGGCATAGGCAAGCTGTAGCTGGGAAGGGGAACTTTGGAGGTTCGCGGCCCCTTTGAGTTTAGATCGAAAAGATCGAAGGGAGGGTTTCTTATGGACGTTCTGAAGAGGAAGTTCGCCCCCATAAGCGATGAGGCCTGGGCGGTTTTGGATCAGCAGGCCCGGGTGGTTTTGAAGGAGAACCTTTCCGCCAGGCGGTTCGTGGACGTTTTAGGCCCCATGGGATGGGACTTCCACGGCTTCGGCACCGGCAAGCTCATGCTCCCGGAGGGTCAGCAGAAGGGGGCGGTGCAGTACGGCATCCGCCAGTTCCAGCCCATGGTGGAGGCCCGGGTGTCCTTTGAGATGAGCATATGGGACCTGGACGACATATCAAGGGGCGCCAAGGACGTGGACCTATCCTCCCTTGAGGAGGCGGCGAGGAAGATCGCCGCCTTTGAGGAGAAGGCGGTGTACCACGGTATGGACGACGGCTGCATAGAGGGGCTCATCAAGGGGGCCGCCCATTCCATGGAGCTGAGCGTGTCCAAGAGCAAGGACATGATAATGGGCGTGGCCAAGGCGGTGAGGTCCATGGAGACGGTGGTGGAGGGCCCCTTCGCCCTGGTGGGAGGGGAGAAGCTCTTCGCCGCCGTGGACTCCTTCTCGGAGCCGTATCCCATGAGGAAGAACCTCTCAGAGCTGGTGGACAGGCTCATCTACGCCCCTTCCCTGGAGGGGGCCCTCCTGGTGTCCCTGAAGGGAGGCCACATGGAGCTAACCCTGGGGCAGGACATGTCCTTGGGATACGAGTCCCACGACTCCACCACCGTGAGGCTCTTCTTCACCGAGACCTTCGCCTTCAGGATACTGGAGCCCCGGGCGGTGACGGCCCTTAAGCTTAAGTAAGGGCTTAAAAAGGGGGCCATAGCACTGCAACCCCGCGGCCCTGCTGGGGCGGCGGGGTTTTTTCGTGGCTGCGGGACGGAGCGTCAACGAAGGAACAAGGCCCCCATGGCGCCGGATAGTATCACGATCAGCGGGTATCTGCTCCTCAGGGGGCCCAGGCTTGCAAGAAGCAGGGAGCAGAGGAACAGCCCCCACTCCATGGGGCCCGTGAGCGACGACCGGGCTATGTAGAGGAAAGCCATGACCATTAGCCCCGTGACCGGGCCCTTTATGGAGTTCCCAAAGCGGCTTTCAAGATGGGGCCTCGTCTTGAAGAGGCCTTTGGCGGCGTAAAGCAGCGCAAGGGGGCCTAATATGGCGCTTAGGGTGCAGAGCGCGGCGCCTAAGAGCCCCCCCTTGTAGAACCCCACCAGGGTGGCGCCGTTTATCACAAGAGGTCCCGGGGTCACCTGGGAGAGCCCAAGCAGGGTCAGGAACTTCCCTGGCTCCAGCAGGTTTTTCGCCATGAGCTCGTGTTTTATTATGGGCACCGTGGAGATGCCCCCGCCGAAGGCCATGAGGCCTATCTTCAGGAAAGCCGCCGCGGCCTTGAGGAGCTCAGCGCCTGCCAAGCCAAACACCCCCCTATGCATATCATAAGCCCCAATAGGGGCGGCGCCCCCGCCATGGAAAGGGCCAGAAACCCCAAAAGCCCCCCCAGGGCCCAGGGGCCTGCGAGGTTGTGCCTTGCGGACTGGATCACCGCCCGTAGGATCAGGGCGGAGGAGGCGCATAGCACCCCCTTGACGAAGCCCTTAAGCCAAGGGCTTGAGAGGTGCGAGAGGAAAAAGGGACCCAGGAGCAGCACCGAAAGGAACGGCGGGGACAACACCCCAAGAACCGCCGCCGCGGCCCCCAGGGGGCCCCAGGTTTTGTGTCCCGCCAGGGCGGCGAAGTTCACCGCCACGGCCCCCGGCACCGATGAGGCCAGGTTGGTCATCTCCATGGCCTCGTCGGGGGTCATGATGTTTAAGGATATGAGCCGCTCCCTGCCCATGGCCACCAGCACCAGACCTCCGCCGAAGGTGACGGAGCTCAGCTTGAAGAACTCCCAGTAAAGGGCCAGGGGGCCCATGGCTAGCCCTCCGAAGCCGCCCCGGCCGCGTCCTTCAAACCGTCTTTGTGGTCCAGCCGGGTCAGCATGAGCCCCATGTCGTTCCTGGTGACCGGCACCGTGAAGTCCGCCCCGGAGCCCTCCTCCCCGAAGGTGAAGGTCCTTACGTCGGCGGCCTTTAGGGCCTCCTCCCGGTCCTTCCAGGCTATCAAGAGGTCCAGCTCCCCCGAGTAGTGGTCCAGGTGCTCCCAGGAGGGGATCTCGAACACCCGGTAGCCCCAGGAGGACAGGAAGCTTCCGTAGAGCTTGGCGTGCCGCTTGGGCATCATGAGGCCTATCCGTTCGGAGCCAAGGCGCTTTAAAGGCTCCTCGTGGCCCCACTCCTTGATGACCGGAAGCTCCACCAGGAACTTGGTGCCCTGGCCTATGCGGGACGAGGCGTCTATGGATCCCCCCAGCTGCCGCACCAGGTCCTTCACCACCGATATGCCTATGCCGTGCCCCCTTGGGTTCTGGGAGCCCTCGTAGAGGATGCGCTTTATCTGGTGGTCCTCCATGCCGGGCCCGTCGTCGGCTATCTCCATGCGAAGCACAGGGCCCCTCCTGGACTGCCCCATGGCGCAGGTTACGCTCACCGTCCCGTGGGGCTTCTTGGAGTCTTTTATGGCCTGGGCGGCGTTTATGGTCAAGTTGAAGACCACCCTTCCCAGGTCCTCGGGCACCCCGAAGAGGATGGCCCGGTGGCAGCCGTCGTCCACCTTGAGCCTGAGGGACACCCCCTTTACGGAGGCGGAGAGCATGTCCGCCATCTCCTCCAGCACCAGCGTGGCGGCGAAGGGCATCGCCTCGAAGATGCTTGAGCCCTTGAGCAGCCGCACCACCCACTCGGTGATGTTCCGAGCCTTGATCGCCCCACGTCTTAAGCGCTTTATCTCCCCCGATACGTCCCTGCCGGACAGGGCCTTGTTCTCCATGAGGTCGATGGACTGTGTCATTATGGTGAACAGGTTGTTGAGGTCGTGGGCCCACCCCATCACCGCCCCCTCCAGGGGCATGCCCTCCACCTCCTTGCTCCTGGGGGCCAAGAGCGTACCGGTGGCCGCCACCTGACCCCTGGACGTGGGTTTGAACCGGAAGCGCAGGGACGGCAGGTTCCGCCCCCTCTGGAAGGTTCGCTGCACCGGCTTGTGCCGGGACCGGCACTCCTCCACCGCCTGGCCCCACACTTTAAGGTCAAGCCCAAGGGCGGAGAGGAACCTTGGGTCCCTGGTCACCCCCTCGGGGTCCCAAAGCACCTTTTCCACGTTTCCCTCCCGGTCCAGGAGAAGCTCAAGAAAGGATTGGTCCGCCATTTAGTTTCTCCTCATAAGAATGTATAGCTAATTGTAGTGCCCCACGGGGGCAGTGTATCATGAAATATATTAAATAGGAAGTCTTTGTTACATTTTATATAAAAATAAAACTCCCCGGTGCCCTGTAGGACCGGGTAGCGTGGGACTTTTAGACCAACCTAGGCGTTCTTTTAAGCCTTTTAAGGGTTATGACGGTTAAACGTTGTGTCCTACTATCTCCTGAAGGTCTTCCCTGGCGCTTTGGCCGATGGGCTTTATGCCGAAGTTGTCCACCAGCACCTGAAGGGCCTCTGCTGACAGGAAGGCGGGAAGGGAGGGGCCCAGCCTTATGTTCTTTATCCCAAGGTGCAGGAGGGTCAGCAGTATGCACACCGCCTTCTGCTCGTACCAGGAGAGGATGAGGGACAGGGGCAGGGAGTTAACGTCGGTCTTAAAGGCCTCCGCCAGGGCCAGGGCCACCCTTATGGCGGAGTAGGCGTCGTTGCACTGCCCCATGTCAAGGAGCCTTGGTATGCCTTCGATGTCGCCGAACTCCAGCTTGTTGAACCGGTACTTGCCGCAGGCTAAGGTGAGGATCACCGTGTCCTTTGGCGCCAGGGTGGCGAAGTCGGTGTAGTAGTTCCTCCCGCTCTTGGCGCCGTCGCAGCCGCCTATGAGGAAGAAGTGCTTTATCTTGCCCGCCTTCACCAGCTCTATGACCTTCGGCGCCGCCCCAAGGGTGGAGGCGTGTCCGAAGCCCACCAGGATCTCTCTGTCCTCCCCGTCCTCCTGGAATCCCTGGGTCTTGAGGGCCGCGTCTATCACCGGGGAGAAGTCCTTGCGGTCCACGTGGGTGACCCCGGGCCAGGCCACCAGTCCGGTGGTGAATATCCGGTCCTTGTAGGAGTCAAGGGGGCGCTGGATGCAGTTGGTGGTCATGAGTATGGCGCCGGGGAACTGGTCGAACTCCTTCTGCTGGTCCTGCCAGGCTCCGCCGTAGTTGCCCGCCAGGTGCTTGAAGGCCTTGAGCTTCGGGTAGCCGTGGGCTGGGAGCATCTCGCCGTGGGTGTAGATGTTTATCCCCTTCCCCTCGGTCTGCTTGAGGAGCTCGTAAAGGTCCTTGAGGTCGTGGCCGGACACCAGGATGGCCTTGCCCTTGACCGGGGTGATCCGCACCCTGGTGGGCACCGGGTCCCCGTAGGCGCCGGTGTTGGCCTTGTCCAGCATCTCCATCACCTTGAGGTTCACCTTCCCCACCTCCAGGCTTAAGGAGAGCATCTTATCCACCGTTATGTCCTCCCGGGATACCTGGTGGAGCGCCCGGTGGAAGAAGGCGAACACCTCCTGGTCCTGAACTCCCAGCACGTGGGCGTGGTCCGCGTAGGCGGCGGTTCCCTTAAGGCCGTATATCACAAGCCACTTGAGCCCCCCAAGGGTCTCGCCGTAACGCTCCATGTCCTTCTTGGGCCCCAGCTTGGAGCCCTTCAGGGCAAGGCCCTGCTGGTCCAGGGCCTCTTCCTCCTCCCACTCCTTCGGTGCATGTCCCCCCGCCAGCTTCCGGCGGATGGAGAAGCCGCGCCTTATGAAGGACTCCACCCGGTCCGGGTCGAAGTCCACGTTGGTGACGGTGGTGAAGAGCCCCTCTATGACGAAAAGGTCCACCTCCGGATCCCGGACGGACTTCTCATGGGCCAGGGAGCCCACGTCGCACAGCACCTTCACCAGCATGTCCTGAAGGTCCGCCGTCTTGGGATCCTTCCCGCAGACCCCCATTACGGAACAGCCCTTGCCCCCCGCCGCCTGCTCGCACTGGTAGCAGAACATCTCCATGAAAACCCCTCCTTCTCCGTTTGAATGGCTTAATTGCCATTATTCTAAATCATATGCTATTTTTTGGGCACCCTAAGCGCCGAAGCGGTATTCCAATGTCTTGGAGCTAAGCACCTCCCCCTCCACCGAAAGGGTTACTATCTCCATGGTGAGGTCCCTCTTCGCCGCCTCCGCCGCCTCCCGGGCGATCCTGGCAAGGCCCGAGCAGCAGGGGACCTCCATTATGGCAACCCGTACGTCCTGGACGCCGCCCCTTATGATCTCCGCCAGCTTATCCACGTAGGTGGAGGTGTCGTCCAGCTTGGGGCAGGCCATGAGGCACACCCGGTCCTCCAGCAGCCGCTCCTGGAAGCCCCTTGTCGCCACGGCGGAGCAGTCCGAGGCCAGCAAAACCTTGGCGCCCTTGAGGTAGGGGGCGTTGGCGGGCACAAGCCTGAGCTGCACCGGCCAGTTCCTAAGAAGGCTGGGCCCATTGGGCTTGGGCGCCTTAGAAGGGCCCTCATGCCCACCAAGGGACCGGGCCATGGTGCCGGGGCATCCGCAGGGCAGCGTACCCGCCTTGGCTCCCCCCGCTTCCGCCTTCCGGGCCTTCACCGCCTCCTCGTCGTAGGGGAGGGCCTCCCGCTCCTCGAAGGTTATGGCCCCCCTGGGGCACTCCCCTATGCAGTCCCCAAGGCCGTCGCAGTAGGAGTCGCTCACCAGCTCAGCCTTGCCGTCCACCAGCTGTATGGCCCCCTCGTGGCACGCGGACACGCAAAGGCCGCAGCCGTCGCACTTGTCCTTGTCGATCCTTATAACCCGCCTTACCGGCATCTCACTGATCCCCCTTCTCCTCTCTCCAGAAGTCCTCAAGGGTCGTGTCCTTAAGGAACTTGGTCACCTGATCCTGCACGTTCTCGAAAAGACCGCCGAAGATGCACCCCCGATTGAAGGGGCATACCTCCCTCCCGAGGGGGCACCCCCCAACCCGGTAGGGCCCCTCCAGGGCCTCGTAGATCTCAAGCAGGCTTACCTCCCTGGGATGCCGCTGAAGCTCCATCCCGCCGCCGGGGCCGCTCTTGGACCTTACGAACCCCAGCTTCGACAGCTGCTGAACCACCTTGGAAAGGTGCGCCACCGAGGCCCCCATCTGCTCCGCCATGTCCTTGACCGTGAGCCTCCCAACCCCGGGCTTCGCTAAGAGCACCAGGGCGTGGAGCCCCAGCGACGCCGCCTCCGAAAGCCTTATGACGTCCCTCATCTTCATCCACCTCGGGCATGATCATATTCTGGTATTAGAATACCTGAATTCTTTGTTTTGTCAACTCCCCCAGGTGGGGTAGAATTTGGGTGTGCCAGGTCCGCAGCCGGGGGGCTCGATGGCCGTGAAGATAAAGGATAAAAGACATAAAGGCCCCTGAGGGGCCGGGAGGTGTTTTAGATGGGACCTGTTTACGCTTTTGGCGGGAGGTTGTTAAAGGGCCCTTTGATCGGGCGGGCCCTTTTGGGGGCCTTGCTTTTGGCCCTGTCCGCGGCGGCCTTGGCATCGGCGGACCCTAAGGAGGACCTCAAGGTGGCCCAGGGGCTTTGCGACGCCCTCTTTGCCCGCTTCTCACCCGAGGAGGCGGCGGTCACCGTGAACGACCGGAGGGCCTTCGTTGAGGTGAAGGGGCTCCTGCTGGACGGCATCCGGGTGGACTCCATCCGCCTGGACGCCAAGATAGACCCCTTGGCCAAGGACCTCTCGTCCATGGTGCTCTTCTCCCGGGGGGAGCTCATGCTGCTTGAGAAGGACCTAAACGCCTACTTCTCCAAAAACGAGGAGAGCGGCTTTAGGGATCTCAAGTTCCGCCTTTCCCCCTCCGGGTTCGAAGCCAACGGCATCTACAGCGCCAAGTTCATCTTCAACATAACGGTGCGCCTTAGGGCCCAGGGGAAGCTGGCCCTTAGGCCGGAGGGCATATATCTGGACCAGGTGGGCTTCTTTATAGAGGGCCGCAGGCAGCCGGAGTTCTTCACCCAGGAGGTGCTAAAGTCCCTCAACCCGATACTCGCCACCTCGGACCTGCCCTTCCCGGTGATCTTCAAGGGGGTCCGCACCGGGGACGGCTACGTGGCCCTGTACTCGGACCTCATCCCCTTGTCCGGCGCCACCGCCCGGCGGGTCCGCTGAGGTGGCGCCGGTGCGGTACGGCCTTTCGGACTTCGCCGCCCTGGACTTCGAGACCGCAAACCGCTTCCACGAGAGCCCCTGCGCCCTGGGGGTGGTGGTGGTGCGGTCCTACGAGATCGTGGAGGAGGCGTCCTTTCCAATCCTTCCACACCGGGACTTCCGGTTCTTCGAGCCCATGAACGTGAACGTCCACGGCATGACGCTGGATTCGGTGGAGGGGGCCCAGGAGTTCCCCGACGTCTTCGAGGACTTCTTCGCCATGGTGAAGGGGCTTCCGCTGGTGGCCCACAACGCCCGATTCGACGGGGAGGTGCTGCTCCGCACCATGGGGCTTTACCGCATGGACCCGGTGGAGCTTAGGTTCTTCTGCTCCCTGCGGCTCGCAAGGCGGGTTTTCCGCTTAAGGCGGTGCGGCCTATCCTCCATGGCGGAACACCTGGGGATACCCTTCGATCACCACGACCCCCTGGAGGACGCCCGCCTGGCCGCCAAGGTGGCCCTGGCGGCCATGATGGAGGCGGAGAACATTGAGGACCTGCCGGCCTGGCAGGAGGAGGGGCTCCCGGACTACCAGGAGGTGCTGTCCCACGTGCAGGAGCGGATCCACCAGGTCCGCTCCTTCCGGAGGGGAAAGCGCCGAAGCGCCTGCGGAGCCGTCCCTGAGCTGCTGGAGTTGGACGTGGAGAGCGGATCCGGGTTCTTCCGCTCCTCATCATCAAACCAGATATACTTCACAACCCTCCACAGCTGCACCTGCCCCTACCACCAGAGCACCTACCGGGAGTGCAAGCACATGAGGGCCCTTAGGGACATCCTGAACCCCCAGGGGGCCTGATCCAGCACCCCTTTAAGGGGCAAGCTTTTTGGGGGGTGTTCCTTTCATGCCCTTATCATCAACCTGTATCAGGGGGGTGTGGAATTTGCCTAAGAAAGAGGTTTTCCTGGGTTCCGGTGATGGCAAGACCCGGGTGCTATTCCTTGAGGGGGACATCTGCTCCTTCCGGGGGGACGCCATAGTGAACGCCGCCAACGACCACCTGTGGATGGGAAGCGGCGTGGCGGGGGCCATAAGGCGGGCCGCGGGGGATGAGGTTGACAGGGAGGCCCGTTCCAAGGGGCCCATACCGGTGGGATCTGCGGCGGTCACCTCGCCGGGTGCCCTGCCCCTTAGGGGCATAGTGCACGCCGCGGTGATGGGGCAGGACCTCACAACCCGAGGGGATCTCATAGCCCAAGCCACCGAGGCCTCCCTCAGGGCGTGCCTTGAGAACTCCTTCCGCTCCGTGGCGTTTCCCGCCCTCGGCACCGGCGTGGGGGGCTTCCCCCTTGAGGCCTGCGGCGCCCTCATGGCCAGGGTGGTCCGGCGTTTCATCCTGGAGAACCCCGGGGCCCTGGAACTTTTGGCCTTCTTCCTGTGGGGAGAGGAGGCCTTCGAGGAGTTCACAAGGGGAGCCCTCCGGGAGCTTGCCCCGGAGGGCTGAAAAGGGGCCATGATCTTCGAGGAGGTGTAAGGCTGGGAAGGGGCCCCCTTAGGGGCCCGGCACCTCCATCTCCTCGGGGAACACCAGTTTCTCCGATGTGGTCTTGAAGGCCGTCTCCATGGCCATGAAGGCCTCCACCACCGAGGGGTCGAAGTGGTCCCCGGAGCCCTCCTCTATTATGAAAAGGCTCTCCTCGTGGCTTAAGGGGGTCTTGTAGGGCCTGTAGCACCTTAGGGCGTCGTAGACGTCCGCCACCGCCATTATCCTGGCCGCCAGGGGTATCTCCTCCCCCTTGAGCCCGTCGGGGTAGCCGGTGCCGTCCCACTTCTCGTGGTGGGACCTGGCTATCTGGATCCCCATCTGCAGCAGCGGATGCCCCGGGTACTTCTTGAGCACCTTGAGCAGCGCCTGCTCCCCCATGATGGTGTGGTTCTTCATGGCGTCGTATTCCTCGGGGGTCAACGGGGCCCTCTTAAGCAGTATGCTGTCCGGGATGCCCACCTTGCCTATGTCGTGGAGGGGGGCCGCCTTCTTGAGCAGCTCTATGAAATCATGGTCCACCTGGTCCCGGTACAGCCCAAGCTCCATGAGCCCCCTGCCCAGGAGGGCGCAGTAGTGGCTGGTCCTTATTATGTGCCCCCCGGTGGTCTCGTCCCGGGACTCCGCAAGCTCCGACAGGGCCTCTATGGTGGCGAGCTGGGCCCTCATGACCTCCTGGTCCTTGCGCTGCAGTATCCCCTCCAGCTCCCGGTTCTGCTCCAACAGCTCCCGCTGGGCCTCCCGCAACCTTATGTGGGTCCTGGCCCGGGCGGCTATCTCCTCGGGCCGGAAGGGCTTGGGCACGTAGTCCACGCCGCCCTCCAAAAAGGCCTTCGATATGTGCTGGGGGTCGTCCAGGGAGCTCACGAACATCACCGGGATCTCCCGGAGGATCTCCCGCTGCTTGAGCCGGCGGCACAGCTCAAAACCGTCCATCTCCGGCAGCACCACGTCCAGTATGAATAGGTCCGGCGGCTCCTGGTCCGCCTCGCTCAAGGCCTCCAGCGGATTGGGAAAGGTCCGCACCTCGTAACCCTGTATCCGCAGCACCTCTTCGAGGATCTGCAGGTTCATTATGGAGTCGTCCACCACGTAGACCCTGGGCCTTACCCTTGATATGGCGTACACCCCCAAGAAGACGGGCCTGGCGCACGGGACGGCGCCGAAGGAACATCCCCGTCCGGTTAGATCGGATTATATATCCATGTGGTTTATTTAACAATAATCAAACCGTCCGATTTTTACCCCTCCACCAGGGGGCCAAAGCGCCTTACGAAGGCCTCCTTCTCCATGTTGGCCGCCTGGCATAGGGCCTTAAGCCGCTCTGGGTCCTCGAAGTCCTCCTTCTCCAGGCGGATCATGTAGCGCCGGGCTATCTGGTACTGGATGGAGTTGACGTTCACCAGCCTTATCCGGGTCCTGCCGGTGGCGGGGTCCATTATGTCCTCCAGGGGTATCGGCACCAGCCGGTTGTTCTGGATCGTCACCATGGCGCCGGTGCCCCCCTGCCGCAGGTACTCGAAGGCCCCGTAGCCCAGGTTTCTGGTGTACTCCACGTCGAACCCGTTGGGGGGAGCGCACCGCACCTCGTAGCCTATCTCCTTGTCGTTCAAGGTTATCTTTATCCCAAGCTCCCTCAAGGCGGCCTTTACCCTGTCCCGCAGGATGTCCGAGAAGTTCACCTCCCCGTACCTCACGTGTCCGTGCTCGTCCCGGTCGGCGGTCTTGAGCTCCTCCAGCTCCTCCGGCGGGATCTTACTCATGAGGCCCTCCGCCACCACCGCCACCCCGTAGGCCCTGCCCATGGCAAGGCGTTTTACTATGGACCCCACGATGAGGTCCGAAAGCGCATCGAGGCTCACCCTCCCGCCGAACTCCTCGGGTATTATGGTTATGGTGGCCGCCGCCGCCTTCCCTATGCCAAGGGCCAGGTGCCCCGAGGATCGTCCCATGGTTACGCACAGGAACCACCTTCCGGTGGTCCTGGCGTCCTCCATTATGTTGGACACCAGCATGGCCCCCAGGGACCTGGCGGTCTCGAAGCCGAAGGTGGGCACCCCCTCCGGCAGTGGAAGGTCGTTGTCGATGGTCTTGGGCACGTGGGCCACCTTCAGGAGATACCCCCTCCGGCTCAACGCCTCCTGGGAGATCCTAAGGGCCGAGAAGGCTGTGTCATCCCCCCCTATGGTTATGAGGTGGGTTACCCCCGCCTCCGCCAGGGTGTCCACCGCCCGTTCCATGTCCTTGGGGTCCGCAGTTGGGTTGTGCCGGGAGGTGCGGATCACGCTTCCCCCCTCGTTGTGGATCCTGCTCACCGTCTCTATGGTGAGGGGCACGTGCTCCAGCCTTCCCTTGGATATGTGCTTGAAGCCGTCGAGAAGCCCTATCACCTCCCACCGGTGGTTCACCGCCTCTATGGCGGCGGAGCTTATGACCCCGTTTATGCCCGGCGCGGGCCCCCCTCCGCAAAGTATGGCCAGCCGGTTGTGCTTCTGCTCCATCCCCATCCCCCCTTGGCTTCGAAGTCCTTTGAACCACCGCCCAAAGAAGCAGAAAAGGGGCCCAGGGGCCCCTACATCCAAAACTCCAGGAAGTCTATCAGGAACTGATCCTTGGTCACGTACCTTATGGAGGAGATCCCAAGGGACGACGCCAGCTTCACGTTCTCCTCCCGGTCGTCCACGAAGAGAGCCTCTTGAGGTTCAAGGTCCTCGTTTCGAAGGAGGTTCTCGAAGGCCTCCCGCTGTCGCTTGGTGTAACCGGTCCGGTAGCTGTTGTACACCCCGTCGAAGAGCTGGAAGAACCGGTCCCGCCGGTCCAGCTCCTCCAACCAGTCGGTCTGATCGCTCAGGATGAAGGTCCTTATGCCCTTGGACCTTACCTTCTTCACCACCTCCACCATGTAAGGCCTTAGGACGAACCCCTTGAGGATCATCTCCCGAAGGGTCCCGTCGTCCAATGTTATGCCCGTAAGCTCCCGGAAGCGCCTCCAGAACTCCTCCTCGGCGCCCTTGCCCACGATGTAGCGGCTCTCGAACACCGCCGCCTCTGCGGCCCTCAATGTGACCTCCGGGTCCTTGCCCAGGTTCGCCGCCAGGGCGGAGATGGTATTCACGTACCCCTCCTCCGCCAGCACGCCGCCGTAGTCGAAGATTACCCCCTTAACGGGGCACCCCGTCGGCTTAGAACTTATCGTTGCCTCTTTCAATTCCAAAACTCCCCCTGTTCCGTGATGAAACGTTATGATTAAGCTAGCTTAAACTTCAATCCTCGTCAACTTCTGAGTCGAAGGCCCAGGGTTCCACGTGGATGGTGACCATGGTCCTCTCCCCCAGCTCCCGCTTTATGGCCCGTTCCGCCTCGGTGGCTATGGCGTGGGCGGCCCAAAGGGGCATGTCCGGGTCCACCAGCACGTGGGCCTCCACCGCGGAGGTGGGTCCCACCCGGCGGGTCCTCACGTGGTGGTGCCCCATGACCCCCTCGGTGGCGGCGATGGCCTTTGATATGCGCCGAAGGTCCTCCTCCGGCAGGGACCCCTCCATGAGCTCCCCAAGGCTCCGTCCCATTATGGGTATCGCCGCCCTTATTATGAAGAAGCTCACCGCCGTGGCGGCCAGGGGGTCCAGCACCGAAAAGCGCCCCCCCATAAGCCACGCCCCCCCTATCCCCGCCAGGGTCCCAACGGAAGACAAGGCGTCGGACCGGTGATCCAGCGCCTTGGCCCGCAGGGCGAAGCTCTTGAGCTCCTTCGCCCAGTCCATGGTGTACCGGTACAGCCACTCCTTTGAGACCACCGAAAGCAGCGCCGCCGCCGCCGCGAACCCCTTGGGCGGGGACGGGAAGCGGCCGTTTACGGCCTCCCATATGCCCCCAAGGCCCCCTTTGAGGATGAAGAGCCCCGCCGCCATGAGGCTTATGCCGCAAAGCCCCTCCAGCAGCGTCTCCGCCCTGCCGTGACCGTAGGCGTGGCACCGGTCGCTGGGCTTGGCGGAAAGGCGGAACCCAACCACCGCCAAAAGGTCGGTGATGAGGTCCGACATGGAATGGGTGGCGTCCGCCACCATGGCGGCGCTGTTGCCCAAAAACCCCGCCCCGTATTTCGCCACCACAAGAAACCCGTTGAGCCAAAGGCCCACCCAGCTTACCCGCTCCTCCTTGGTGCCTCGAAGGTTGTCAAACATATGCCCGCTCCTCCATTGACGTCCTCCCGCCGATCGTGTCCACTAATTATTCCACAGCTTCGCCTAGTAGGATACTTAACCCCCGCTATAGAACGCAGAACCGAGGGGCGCCAAGCTTCATCTTAAGGGCACCCCGTTATCCGCGGGCCTCACCCCCGTGGGGCCCCTTAACTCGTCCTTCGGGGCCCCACGGGGGTGTTGACAATCCGTGACCTTAGTTGTAGAATCACGATTGCAAGGCAAGGTCAATATAAATCAAACAAGAGGGGGGTTGCATCCATGTGGGGAATAACGCCTTACGGTTTCAACAGGAGAGTCAAGAGGTTGGTGGATCCCGAGGGGTTCTTCGACGACGTGGATCGGCTCTTCGACGGGTTCTTTGGAAGCGTCTCCGGCATGAGGGGGGTTGAGATGTACGAGGAGGACGGCAAGCTCCACCTCTCCGTGGAGGCCCCCGGCGTGGACCCCTCCAAGGTGGAGATAAGGGTCTTCAAGGACCGGGTAGCCCTGAGCTCCCAGGATGACGTGGAGGAGCGAAAGGAGGAGGGGAAGACCTACTACTGCAGGAGGGCCTCAAGGCGGCTTAACTACGAGATAGCCCTCCCCTTCCAGGTGGACCCCGACAAGGCCTCCGCTTCCTTTGAGAACGGCATGGTTAAGCTGGTGCTGCCCAAGGAGGGCGCCGTGGAGGGCCGGGTCCTAAGGCTGGAGTCGGGCAACTAGAATAAAGCGCAACCGCAGCCTGGAATCCCTTCCTGCCATTGAAATGCCACGCCCCGCCGGGAAACCCCGGCGGGGCGTCTTTTAAGGGCTTGGGTGCCTTGGGGCCCGACCCATCTTTCTATGGCGCCCCCGGTTGCCCTGTTTCGTCCCTAAACCTTTGATAGATCTGATCGAACTTAGAGGCCCCGCGAAGAAAGCAGGACAGCACCTTAGGGTCGAACTGCCCTTCCGACTCCTCGGCCATTATCCTCACCGCTTCGTGGTGGCTCAAGGGGGGCTTGTAGGGCCGCTGGGACCTCAGGGCGTCGTAAACGTCCACCACCGCCATGAGCCTGCCCGGAAGGGGTATCTCCTCCCCCTTAAGCCCCTTGAGGTAACCGTTGCCGTCCCACCGCTCGTGGTGGTAGCGGGTTATGAGGATCCCCATCTCCACAAAGGGGTTGTCCGGGAAGCTCCTTGCCACCTCCTCCAGGGTGACAGCCCCTATCTCCACGTGCCGCTTTACCTGATCGAACTCCTCAGGGGTGAGACGGCCGGGCTTCAAAAGCACGCTGTCCGGAAGCCCCACCTTGCCGATGTCATGCAGCACGCTGGCCTCCGGGAAGTACCGTACGAACTGCTCGTCCAGCATCCCGTCGAAGGCCCCGGCGTTGAGGACCTCCTGGAGCAAAACCCTGCAGAGCTCCCGAACCCGCTCCAGGTGCATCCCCGTGTGGTCGTCCCGCACCTCCGCCAGCTTGGCCAAGGCCCTTATCATGGCAAGCTGGGCGTCCTCGGAGCGCCGGACCTCCTGCCTTATCCGCTCCTCAAGCCTTCGGTTGTGATCCTCCAGCTCGCGCCTAAGCCGCAGGATCGAAAGGTGCGTGTTCACCCGCACCGTTAGCTCCTTCACGCTGAAGGGCTTGGTGATGTAGTCCACCCCACCGGCGTGAAAGGCGTTCACCTTTTCCTCGTCGGTGTTCACCGCGGACACGAACATCACCGGCACGTCCTCCAGCCCCGGCAGCTCCCGCAGGGCCCGGCAGGTCTCTATGCCGTCCATGCCGGGCATGTTTATGTCCATCAGCACCAGGTCCGGGGGGGTTTTCTTAGCCGCATCAAGGAACAGATCCCCCCGGGGGAACAGGAAGACCCTGTGCCCCAAGGGGCTTAGGATCTGGTCCATGACCTTCAGGTTCGACGGCGTGTCGTCCACCACCATTATGGTGGCCCGCTGGTCAGGCCCCACAGGCACCGCCCTCCGCTATCTCCATGATCGATACGTGGTCGTAGGCCGCGAAGAGACCCATCAGAAGGTCCCTGGTGCGCTCCTGGGACACCCCTTGGATGGCCCGTTTTATCTCCTCCCGGTCCCCGGTCTTAAGGGCTTCAATAAGGGCCATCCTCTCGTCATCGGTTAGCTCCGGCTCCGTCACGTCCACCTCCTGATAGGCCGTCGAATGGTCCAGTACCTCCACCGGTACCTTCAACAGGAACGATGCCCCCTTGGGGGTGTCCTCCAGCGAGAGGCTTCCTCCCATGGCAGTGGCAAAACTGTGGCTTATGGCGAGCCCCAAGCCCGCTCCCCCCTGGGGGCCGTGCTTCTCGAAGGGCTGGAAGAGCCTGTCCCTCACGGAGGGGTCCACGCCGGGGCCGCTGTCCTTAACCCGCACGCACAGGGTGCCCACCTTGCTGTACCCCTTGTCATGGATGGACTCCTTCCAGACCTCCATCACCACCTCCCCTTCACTGGTGAACTTCACCCCGTTGCCCAGGAGGTTTATCAGCACCTGGCGCAGCTTCCCCTTGTCGGCGGATATCTTCTCCGGAAGGCTCCGCAGGGTTCTGACCCTAAGATCAAGCCCCTTCTTGGAGGCCCCAAGGCTCATCATCCGCTCCACCTCGGCGAGCAGGTCCCTCAGGTTGAAGGCCTCGGCGTTTATCTTGAGCTTTCCCGCCTCCAAGGCGCTCATGTCGAGGATCTCCTCCACCACCGACAAGAGGTGGTATCCGCTTCGGTATATGGTGTCCACCCACTCCCGCACGTCCTGGGGAAGGTTTAGGTCCTCCGCCTTCGCCTTGAGCAGGTCCGCGTAACCCAGTATGGAGTTCAGCGGGGTCCTTATCTCGTGGGAAACCCTTGAGACCAGCCGGCTTCGGCTTTTGGCCTCCGCCTCCGCCTGCTCCTTGGCGGACCGCAGCATCTGCTCCGCCAGGCGCCTTGGGGTCACGTCCTTCACGGTCCCCACCGCCCTCAAGGGGCGCCCGTTGGAGTCCCGCTCGAACACCTTCCCGTGGTCCACCACCCAGAGGTAGTCGCTGAAGGCGGAGCGCTTCCGGAACTCGCACTCGTACCTGTCCGTAAGGCCGTTCATGTGGTCCTCCCAGGTCCTGAAGACCCTCTCCCGGTCCTCCGGGTGCACCGTGTCAAGCCAGTTGGGTACGTCCTCCAGGTCGTAGCCAAAGATCCGCCGGTACTGGTCGTTTACCGTCCATACGCCGGTCCTCAGGTCTATGTCCCATATGGCAAGGTCCGTGCTCTCCACCGCCATCCGAAGCCGCTCCTTGGTGTCGTTCAGGCTGTCCATCTCCTCCCTCATGCCCCGAAGCAGGACTAAGATGGCCCAAATGGCGGGGATGAAGAGCAGGGAGAAGTAAAGGGCCCCCATCAGGGCCTTCAAGGCCTCGTGGCGGGCAATGGCCAGTATGCCGGTGATCTCGTAGTCCACGCAGGCAAGGTACCGCCTGCCTCCGGGGGACACCTCCGGTACCGCCGCAGATCTGAAGGATCCCCACTGGTCGTGGTAGGTGACGAACGCGGGCTTGCCCGTGCGGAAGGCCTCCACGAACTCCTTGGGGATGTCCTCGTAGGGGTAGAAGTACCACCTGGTGCGCTTCTTGGCCTCCTCCTCCGTGACGCTGGGGGCGGAGAAGTAGAACTTACCGTCCTTCTCCGCCAGGGTGTACACGTATATGAAGCCCCCATCCTTGGCGAAGCGGTTGAAACGACGCCGGTACAGGAGCTCCTCCTCAAACAAGATGCTGTCGGGCCCCACCGCCCGGTCGTGGAAGTCCTCCGCCAGCATGTGCTTCAACGCCCTGGCGGCGGTTAGCATCCGCTCGTCCACCTGGGCCATGCGGGAGTTCACGTTTTGCACGTAGGTCCAACGGGCGAAGGCCAAAGTGCCAAGGATGTACAGCACCACCGCCGTTACCGCCTTAACCTTGAACTCCGAAAGCCTTGCCTTGTCCATCGTTACGGCCCCCACCCCCTTAAGGCCCATCCTGGGGAGCTTTAGTTTTGCAAATTATACCAAATTATACCCCCCTGCGGGCTTAAGTCCCCAAACCAGCTCCACATGACGGGGAGAGAAAAGATAGCAATCCTTTCGCAACCGGACGGCATGGCTCATACTCTTATGGATGTCTTCCTGGGGGTGATGCTGTGAGGGTGCTGGTGACCGGCACCAGGGGGAAGAGCTCGGTGGTGAGGATCATGACGGACCTGCTGGGCCTTATGGGGGGTAAGGCCCTGGGGCGGGTGACCGGCGTTGTGCCCCGGGAGATAACCCCCGCGGGCGTAAGGCGGATAAGGCGGCTTTGCCCCGCCTCGGTGGAGGAGATGAGGTGGTGGGTAAATCAGCTGCCCCAGGACCATTGGGCGGTGATGGAGAACAGCGCGGTGCGCCCGGACCTTCAGGGCCTTGGGGCCCGGTGGCTCAAGCCCCACCTGGTGGTGCTTACCTCCGCCGGATCGGACCACCAGGAGGAGTGGGGGGACATGGATCCCCTGGAGGTGTTGATGCTGGGGGTGCCCCCTAATGTCCCCCTGGCGGTGCCCTTAGAGCTGGCGGAGGCCTCCCGGGCTCTTCGGGAGAGGATGGGGCGTCCGGGGGATGTGATCAAGGTTCCAGACCTTGTGGGGCTGCCCCTGGAGGCCTTCATGGGATTTCACTGCCTTAGGAACCTTTCCCTGGCGGCGGGGGCCCTTGAAGCCCTTGGGATGGCGGTGCCCGCCGGGACGCTGCTTTCCTATGAGCCCCCTTTGGACCTTTGGGACTTCAGGGTTCTTGAGGGCGAAGGCTTCTCCCTGGCCTTCGCCTTCACCGCCAACGACGTGGAAAGCGCCCAAAGGCTTTTCACCTCCCTCGGGTGGGCCCCAGAGGAGACGGCGGTCTGGTACCACCACCGGCGGGACCGGCCGGAGAGGCTGCGCCGCTTTGGGGCTTGGATCAGCCGGGCGGGTTTTCGGCAGGTGGTTTTCACCGGCGGCTCCAGGTTCCCCTTCATGAACCCCCCGGCGCCGGGAAGGTGGGTGTTCCTTAGGAAGGCCCACGATGGGCTTAATATGCTTAGTTCCATGGGTAAGGTCTTCGGGTGCGGCAACGTGGCGGGATTCCCGTTGGATCTTGCTTTGTTGATCGGAGGTGGGGGCGGTGTTGGAGTTTAGGGATCTGTCGGTGATGGCCCTGGGGGTGTTCTTCTTCATGGTCTACCACCGGCGTACAGGCTGGCCCTGCGGGGGTCTCGTGGCGCCGGGGCTCATGGCCCTTCAGGGGGACCCTTGGGCCATGCCGGCCCTGGTGGGGCTCTCGGTTCTGGTCTTCCTCCCCCTGCGGCTTTTGGTCCTGCGGTTCGGCCTTTACGGCCGGGAGAAGGTGGGAGCTGCGCTGCTTATGGCCCTTGGCCTTAAGGGGCTGCTCCTTGGGCTGTCCTTGCATTTCCCCGGTTTTGTGCCCCAGTTCTTCGCAGACCCCCAGTGGCTGGGTTTCGTGGTGCCCGGCATAGCCGCAGCGGAGGCGGAATCGGCGGGGCTGTTGCCAGTGGCGGCGGGTCTTGTGTCGGTGGGGGCTGTCACCGCCATGGCGGCGTCGCTCCTTTGGGGGTAAGGCGCGGTGAGACGGTTTCCCCCCTTGCTTTGGGTCCTGTCCGCGGCCTTGTCCATCCTCTACGGCCTGTCCTTGATCCAGGGTCCCTTGGGATTGAGGGTGCTGTGGCAGATTGAGAGGGCTCGAAGGGTCTTGGGCTTTGAGCTGGCCCGTAGGGGGGTTCCATTGGACCAGAAGCGGCCGTTCCTCGGAGTGGAGTGGAGCGTCACCACCACCACCCAGGGGGACCTCGAGTCCAAGGTCCTGTCCGCCCGCTCCATCTGGGGCCTTAGGGCCCTTGGGTGGTTTCGTAAGGCGGGGCTGCGCCCCGGGGACGGGGTCCTGGTGTTCTCGTCCTCGTCGTTCCCCGCCCTTCTTACCTCGGTGCTGGTGGCCGCCCAGGAGGCGGGGTTGGACGTGGACCATGTGGTGTCCCTTGGGGCGTCCAGCTACGG
>JAOACP010000029.1 GCA_026417795.1 Thermanaerothrix sp. | reverse complement strand
TATTTCGTTTGGATTCTTAGGTGAGGCAACGTTCCCTTTTCGTTTAGATTTTACGTGAGGCAATTCGTGCCCTTGAAGGGCTGCCTGTTAAGGGATATAATTTGGGGTCGATTGGGGTGTAGCCAAGCGGTAAGGCAGCGGACTTTGGATCCGCCATTCGATGGTTCGAATCCATCCACCCCAGCCATTTGGTTTGGTGGGGGGCCTGTGGGCTTCCCTTATTTGTTGTGGTCTTGAGAGATCAGAACTTGCGAGAGAGGGTGGATCCTTTGAGCGCCGGCTTGGTGGGTGGCCTGGTTTTAGCAGCTGGTAAGGGGACGAGGCTTAAGAGCAGCACGCCCAAGGCCCTCTTCCCGATACTCGGTGAGCCGTTGGTTTACTATCCCCTTAGGGCCATGGAGGAGTGCGGTCTTTCTCCCATGGGCGTGGTGGTGGGGCACGAGGGGGAGGCGGTGGCTTCCCGGATAAGGGATTTGGGGTTTGATGTCTCCGTGTCCTTCCAGTCTCCCATGCTTGGGACCGCCCATGCGGTTCTGTGCGCCAGGGATTGGTGGCGGGGGCTTAAGCACCTCCTGGTTTTGCCGGTGGATGCCCCCATGTTGTCGGGGGATACTTTAAAGAACCTGGTGGATGCCCATCTCTCCCAGGGGAACCTTTGCACCCTTCTCGCCTTTGAGGCGGAGAATCCCTTTGGATACGGCAGGGTTATATGCTCCGGCGGCTCGGTCCGCATCGTGGAGGAAAAGGACGCCTCCCCAGAGGAGCGGGTGGTGAGGCTCTGTAATGGCGGTGTGTATGTGTTCGACGTGGGGGCCCTGGGGGGGGTGTTGGATCGGCTTGATAACCGCAACGCCCAGGGGGAATATTATCTCCCCGATGCGGTGTCCCTGCTCTCTTCGATGGGGTCCATAGGGGTTTTGTCCGTTGACGAGGATGAGCTGAGAGGTATAAATGACCCCTTGCAGTATGCGCAGTTGGCCGAGTTGTTGAGGCTTCGCATACTTACCCGTTGGCTCTCGTCGGGGCTTAAGTGCTTGGATCTCAACTCCGTGTGGATAGGCCCCAGGGTGGAGATAGGCCATGACGTTTGGGTGGAGCAGGGGGTTACGGTGATAGGGAAGTCCCGCATAGGAGATTCCTGTCACATAGGAGCCATGTCTTGGCTGAACCACGTGGAAATGGGCAGAGGCTGCCGGGTTTGGGGAAACGTTAGAATGGAGTCCGCCAAGCTTGGGGATGACGTGCAGGTTGGGCCTTTTGCGTTCCTGAGGGATGGGGTTATCATGGAAGACGGTTCCCTGGCGGGGCGTTTTGTTGAGATAAAGAAGAGCCGGGTTGGCGAGGGCAGCAAGGTTCCGCATCTATCCTACGTGGGGGATGCTTCCATAGGTAGGGGTACGAACATAGGGGCTGGAACCATAACGTGCAACTATGACGGGGTATCCAAAAACCCCACGGTAATAGGGGATGGCTGCTTCATAGGCAGCGACACCATGTTGGTCGCGCCGGTCAGCGTGGGGGATGGGGCTACGACTGCCGCAGGTTCTGTGATAACCCAGGACGTACCTGCCGGCTCCTTGGCGGTTGCCAGGGCGAAGCAGAGGAACGTGGAGGGGTGGAGCCGGCGGAGACAGAAAAAAGATTGAGGAAGGGTGTTGCGTGATGACGGCGGGGCTCAAGGAGATAAAGGTTTTATCCGGCAGCTCGCATCCTCAGTTTGCGGAGAGCATATGCATGAATCTGGGGGTGCCCCTTGCGGCTTGCAAACTCTTCAGGTTCTCCGATGGCGAGATAGGGGTTTCCATTGAGGAGAGCGTGAGGGGTGCGGATGTTTACGTGGTGCAGCCCACCTGCAACCCGGTCAACGAGAACCTTATGGAATTGCTGGTGATGGTGGACGCCCTTGCGAGGGCTTCCGCTTACAGGATAAACGTGGTTACTCCCTACTTTGGTTACGCCAGGCAGGATAGGAAGACCCGCTCCAGGGAGCCCATCACCGCCAAGTTGGTGGCCAACCTGCTCAGCGTGGCAGGCACGGACAGGATGATAGCCGCGGACCTTCATGCGGGTCAGATCCAGGGCTTCTTTGACATACCCGTTGACCATCTGACCGGGATACCCCTTTTGGCATCCTACTTCAAGAGGACATTGAAGGACGACATAGAGGCCGACGGCGTAGTGGTGGTCTCTCCGGACATTGGCGGCGTGGTGAGGGCCCGTAACTTTGCAGGGCACCTTAATGCGGATCTGGCCATAGTGGATAAGCGCAGGTCCCATGAGGTGGCCAACTTCTGTGAAGTTATGGAGATAATCGGGGATGTTAAGGACAAGGTGGCCATATTGGTGGACGATATAGTGGACACCGCCGGCACGCTGGTGAACGCCGCCAGCGCCCTTATTGAGAAGGGGGCCCGGAGGGTCTTGGCCTGCGCCACCCACGGTGTTCTGTCCGGTCCCGCGGTGGACAGGATTCGCTCCTCCGTAATAGAGGAGCTGGTGCTTACGGACACCATACCCATGAGCCAAGACAAGATGTGCGATAAGATAACCACCCTTTCAATAGCGCCGCTTTTTGCTGAAGCCATAAGGCGTATACACTCGGATCACTCCGTGAGCATCTTGTTTCATCAGCGCCCCTCGCGCTGAGTCGTAATAAAAAATCAAAAAAGGTCGTAGTAGTCGCGGGGCGGGAGTTTTCGCCTTTATGGTGCCCCGGGGATCTGCGTCGGAGGAGGATGAAGGATATGAAGGAAAGGGTAAAGGTGCAGTTTCACGATAGGGATGGCCTTGGCAAGGGAGCCTGCAGGAAGCTTCGCGGTGAGGGTATGATCCCGGCGGTGGTTTACGGCCCCTCCTATGAGGCTGGCGTGGCCGGATACGTTAACGCCAAGGAGGTTCAGGCGGTGTGCGCCAGCGAGAGTTGGGAGACCACCGTTATTGAGCTGGCGGTGAACGGGAAGCAGGAGATGGCGCTCATAAAGGAGATCCAGCGCCACCCCCTTACCAGGGATCTGGTGCATCTGGACTTCCTCCAGATGGTGAAGGATCACAAGGTGAGGGTTCAGATCCCTGTGCACCTGCACGGTAAGGACGTGTGCGCTGGGGTTAAGCAGGGCGGTGTGCTTGAGCAGTACCACTATGAACTGGTGGCGGAGGTGTTCCCCGAGGATATCCCGGAGCGGGTGGACATAGATGTGAGGTCCCTTGAGATGGGTGGCGAGGTGCGGATTTCGGATCTGCAGTTCGGCCCCAAGGTCCACTGGGTCTTGCCGCAGGATACGGTGGTGGTGGCGGTTTCTTCCCCGGAGGAGGAGGCGGAATCTGCCGAGGGTGAGCCCCGTGAGGTGGAGGTCCTGGCTAAGGGCAAGGCCAAGAAGGGCGGAGAGTAGGGGTCTAGCGACCTGTCATGAGGTTGATCGTGGGCCTGGGTAACCCAGGCCCTCAATATGTTTGGACCAGGCACAACGCAGGGTGGCTTGTGATTGATCACCTGGTCCAGGCTTTGGGGGCGGGGGCTCCAAGGGAGAGGTTTAGATCCCTGTTCTGGGATTCCGTAAGGATCGAGGGAGAGACGTGCTGCCTCATGAAGCCCACAACGTACATGAACTTGAGTGGTCTTGCGGTTATGGAGGCGGTGGGTTACTTTAAGGTCCCCATAGGTTCAATAATGGTAGTATATGACGATGTGGCCCTTCCATTTGGGAGGCTCAGGATGAGGGACCGAGGCAGCGCTGGAGGGCAGAAGGGCATGGCCTCTGTGATAGGTTCCCTTGGGACCTGCGATATACCTCGTCTTAGGATCGGGGTGGGCTCTCCTAAGACCCCCAGGGGGGATCTGGCTCAATGGGTGTTGTCTTGTCTGTCGGAGGAGGAGAGAAAATCTTGGCCCTTGGTGGCCCGCTGTGCGGAAGAGGCCATAAGGCTTTGGATACGATCGGGGGTTGAGGAGGCCATGTGTCGAGTGAACTCCAAGGATTTCTGCCCGATTGGATGACCGGTTCTCCTCTTTTCCACGATTGACTGTTATGGGAGCTATGGAAGGACATCGTTTTTTTCGTGTGCCAAGGGGAGCGGCCAGGGCCCTTTGGTTGGAGTCTGTGAGGTCTGAAACGCCGCTTCGGCGGAGGCTGGTGGTGCTGCCCGGTTCTTCGGAGGCTGGGGCTTTGAGGGGGGACCTTCTAGCCCTTGGCACTCATGAGCCCTTGGATTTGCCGGATCTGCCGGTGGCTGGACACGATGGGTACGGTATGGAAGCCCTTCTCCTGCACAGGGGAAGGGCCGTCTTGCGTTGGGTCCACCAAGGCGGCACCATGGTAGCCTCTTCGGCGGGGCTGGTTTTGCCGTTCCTCTCGGAGTCTCAGAGCCTGTGGGTTGCCGTTGGGGAAGAGGCCAGGAAGGAATTGATTTCTTGGCTCTCCTCCCAGGGCTACGAGAGGGTGTCCGTGGTTTGGGCTCCCGGACAGTGGGCCCTCAGGGGGGGGCTGGTGGACCTTTTCCCTCCCGGAGAAGGGGCTGTCAGAGTGGTCTTCGACGATGACCAGGTGACGGAGATACGGTTTTTTGACACGTCCACCCAGAGGACCGTTGGAAGGCTGAATGGTTTTCACGTCCCAGCCCTCAAGGGGCTTGGGGCCAGTGATTTTGCCGCCTTGGGAGCGGACTTTGATTTGGTCGTATTTGAACCTAGGGAATGCGAGATTCAGAGCGAGGCTTCGTCATGGTTGTGGGCTGAGCTCAGGAGGTCATTCCCCCGCCTTCCGGAGGGGACCCGTTGGGAGGTAGTTCTTCCCAGGGCTTCAAGGGTCCTTTGCGCCACCTGCTCAACCTCTCCCGGAGCTTCGGACACTGGGTTGATTCAAGTGCCCGGTTTTGCTGGGAGGTTGCGGGATGCGGAGTCTTTCGGCCGAGAACTAAGAGAGAGAGGGTACAAAACCCTGTTTTTCGGCGCCACCGAAGGCTATCTTGAATGGGCCGCTAAGGCTGGATTTGAGACGATTCCGAAGCTTATTTCAGAAGGCGTTCTGGATAGCAACAAGGGGGTTCTTTACCTGTCCGAGGCCGATGTGGCAGGGCCAGGCGGGATAACCCGGGGTGCGGCATCGCTGGTGCCCCCTTCGGAACTGCTGGACGATATGACCCTTGGGGATCTCATGGTCCACGAGGATTATGGGGTATGTCGATATCAAGGCATTGAGAACCTCACCCAGGGAGGGGTGCCTCAGGACTATCTGGCCTTGGAGTTTGCCGGCGGCAGCCGGCTCCTGCTGCCTACGTACCGCATAGCCAAGCTGCATAGGATTGAATCTCCTCCGGATCATCAAGTGGAGTTGGATTCTCTGAGAAAGGGCAGATGGAAGCGGAGCTTGGCGGAGGCCCGCCAGAAGGCCCGGGAGGCGGCGTCCAAGCTGCTGGAGGCTCAAGCCAGGCGGCAGATGCAGAAGGGGATAGCCTTTGAGAAGCTTACGGAGGAGATGGAAGCCTTAAGGTCCACGTTTCCCCACAGGGAGACCCGGGACCAGCTTCGCTGTTGGGAGGAGATATGTGCAGACATGGAACGCCCCATCCCGATGGACAGGGTTCTCGTGGGGGATGTGGGCTTTGGGAAGACCGAGCTTGCCCTGAGGGCCGCCTTCAAGGCCGCCATGTCAGGTTATCAGGTGTTGGTCATAACTCCCACTACCCTTCTAGCCGCCCAGCATCATAAGACCTTCTCCGAACGGCTTGCTGCCTTTCCCATAAGGGTGGAGGCGTTGTACCGTTTTGTCCCCAAGGCTAAGCAGGATGCCATAAGGGCGGATTTTGGACAGGGCAAGGTGGACGTACTGATAGGCACCCATAGGGTTCTGATGGACGACGTGTCTTGCAGGAATCTGGGGTTGGTGGTGGTGGATGAGGAGCACCGTTTTGGGGTCATGCAGAAGGAACGATGGAGGCAGCGCTTCCCCAGGGCTGACGTTCTCATGCTTTCCGCCACCCCGATACCAAGGACCCTGCAGCTTGCGTTAAGCGGTTATCGAGACATATCGGTGCTTTCAACCCCGCCGGTGGACAGAAGGCCCGTGGTGACCGTGGTTTCCCCGTGGCAGGACGCTCTGGTGGTAGGATCGGTTATGAGGGAGGTAAGCCGGGGAGGACAGGTTTTCTTCGTTCACAACAGGATACAGTCCCTGCACAAGGCCTATTTGCGCCTTAAGGCTCTTTTCCCGGACCTCAGGATCCAGGCGGCCCATGGGAAGATGAGGGACCGGGAGTTGGAGGACGCGATGATGGCGTTTATGGAGGGCCGGGTGGATATTTTGTTGTGCACCACCATAATAGAGAGCGGCCTTGACCTCCCGAGAGCTAATACCATAATAGTCGATGAGGCTCACCGCCTCGGGTTGGCCCAGCTTTACCAGCTTAGGGGCAGGGTCGGTCGCCGAAGCGATCAGGCCTTTGCCCTTTTTCTCTACCCCGATGGGCTCTCGAGGGGAGGTTCCCTGGAGCGCTTGGAGGCCATAGGATCCATGGACAACCTCGGGTCTGGGTTCCACCTGTCCATGGTGGATCTCTCCCTGAGAGGAGGAGGGGAACTGGTTGGGACATCCCAGCATGGGTACGTCTCAAACCTGTCTCCTGAGCTGTACTTCCGGCTGCTGGAGGAGGAAATGTCCCGCCTGAAGGGGGAGGGCCTGGAGATGCCCCAGGTGGATTGGGAGGACTCCCCCACCCTGCCGGGATGGTATCTGGAGGACACTGCCACCCGGGTTAGGTTGTACAGGAGGCTCTTTGGGCCCTTGGATGAGAAGGAAGTGGATGATCTTAAGGGGGAGCTGGAGGATCGGTTTGGGCCTGTCCCGCCGGAGGTGGAGATGTTGTTGCTGGCGGCGCTGTGCCGGGCTCGGCTTAAGGGGGTTGCCTCATCCATCCTGTTCGGACGGTCCGCATTGCGGGTTAACCTCATTTCCCCTGATGACTTTAAGGCGATTAAGCTCCCCGCCGGTTGGCGGGTTTGTGGCAAGTTCATCGAAGGTCCTACTGGGCTTGCTGGGGCCAGGGGATTGGCGGAGTTGGCGTTGCTGTTTGCCAATTGCATCCGATGACCTCTCGCCCCGGGAGGGTATTTGGGGGACGCGAATAGGCGGTTCAAGCTTGGAGGTGACGGGTAGGTTGGAACCTATGATTGGGGACAGGGTGAATCAGCTGGTGGCCGTTATGGAGAAGCTGAGATCCCCCGATGGCTGTCCCTGGGACAGGGAGCAGACAATGAGTTCTTTAAAGCGGTATATAATAGAGGAGGCCTTCGAGTTGGTTGAGGCCATTGACTCCGGTGACCTTGGGGGGATCAAGGAAGAGGCCGGGGATCTGCTCCTTCAGGTGGTGTTCATCTCTCAGATAGCCAGGGAAGGCGGGTACTTCAACCTTGGGGATGTGGTGGATTCCCTGTTGGCCAAGCTGGTGGAAAGGCATCCCCACGTCTTCGGAAAGACCTCGGTGTCCTCCGCGGAGGAGGTGAGCCGGAACTGGGAGGCCATAAAGTCTCTGAAACGGAGGCGGGAGGATAAGGATCATTCCGCCATGGCTGGCATACCAAGGTCGTTGCCTGGCCTTTTAAGAGCCCTTAGGATCCAGGAGAGGGCGGCGAAGGTGGGATTCGATTGGCCCGCTGGCCAGCAGGAGCCGGTGTTCCGCAAGATCCAGGAGGAGGTTGAGGAGGTACGGGAGGCTATCGTCTCAGGGGATCTTAGAACGGTGACGTATGAGATCGGGGATCTGCTTTTTGCGGTGGTCAACCTTTCCAGGAGATTGGGGGTGGATCCGGAGGAGGCCATCAGGGCTACTTGTGATAAGTTTAGCAGGCGTTTTAGAACCATGGAGGAGGCCGTTGCCTTGGAGGGTAAGGGGCTTGGGGCCCTTTCCCTTGAGGAGTTGGATTTGCTTTGGGATGACGCCAAGGCCGCCGAGGGGCCGTGAAGAGGGGTTGCGTCCGTTGTAGGCCGTTGATGGCGGAGATCGACAGGGCAAAGAGGTTAGAAATTAAAAACGAGGGGAGAAGTGATGTCAGTGGAAGAGGGGATCAGGAAGCTCATTGATGAGGAGATAAGGCCGGCCCTGCAGTCTCATGGGGGGGACATAGAGTTTTTGGGGTTCGATGAGGCCGACAAGGTGGTGAGGGTGTCCCTTACCGGTGCCTGTGGAACCTGTCCCTTTGCCCAGGAGACATTGAGGGTTCAGGTGGAGCAGGTGATAAAGCGTTCCTTCCCGGATGTGGCGGCGGTAAAGAGGGAAGGCTAGGGGGTTACGTAGGGTATTCATGGAACTGGGATCCGGGGATAGTTCTTTCAGCCTCAGGGTCAGGCCCTTCCCGGGGCAGGACCAGGTTATCAGGGAGATAGAGAGGGAGTTTGCCCTTGAGGTCTTAGGGCGCGGGGATCTCATAGTGTTAAAGGGCGGGGATGAATCGCAGGTCCGGGGTGTTGCGGACCTGCTGTTCCGTCTTGGGGAGATGGATGACCGGTGGTTGCCCATAGAGCTTCACGTCCTAAGGGAGGCTATGGACGAGATAAAGCGGGGAGGGAGGCTTACCCTTCTGGACCGATTGGGTGATTCCCCGGTTGTTTACCAGACCGCCAAGGGGCGCCAGGTGAGACCCTATACGGCGGGCCAAATTGACTACGTCAACGCCCTTATGGATAGCGAGGTCACCTTTGCCATAGGGCCGGCCGGAACTGGCAAGACCTATCTTGCCGCGGCCTTTGCCCTGTCGCTCCTCAAGAGGGGAGAGATAAGCCGCGTGGTGCTGGTGCGGCCCGTGGTGGAGGCGGGGGAGCGCTTGGGCTTCCTGCCGGGGGACATCATGGAGAAGGTGGAGCCCTATCTAAGGCCCCTGTATGACGCCTTCTTCGACCTTCTAAGCCCCGATAAGTTCATGAGGTTGTTGGACCGCAAGGTCATAGAGATAGTGCCCCTGGCTTACATGCGAGGGCGCACATTGAATGAAAGTTTCATAATACTTGATGAGGCACAGAACACCACCCCAGAACAGATGAAGATGTTTCTTACCCGCATGGGTATGGGGTCCAAGGCGGTGGTGACCGGTGACGTCACCCAAGTAGATCTTCCCCAGGGCAAGGATTCCGGGCTTTTGGGCGTGGAGGCCATACTTGGTGGCATACCTGGGATTTCGTTTGTTAGATTGTCCGCATCCGACGTGGTAAGACACCCTATAGTTCAGAAGATAGTGAGGGCATATGAGGACTACGAGGACAGGGTCAGGGGGGGCTAACGGCAGGCCGCCCCATCGGATGGGCGTTAGGCTTGCTTACAACTGGAGCCTTGACAGGGGGCGATGCGGGTTCGTTGCCCTTACGGTTTTGTTGTCCCTGTTGGGGGTTTTGCTCAACTGGTGGTTGGTGGAGCTGCCCGCGGGTTTTCGGATGGGGGAGCCTTCCCCAAGGACGTATAAGGTAAGGCTTGGGTCTGTTAAAGCCGAAGGCCTTTCGGATGGCTTTTTGAACTCCTTGAGCGTCCTTAAGACCGATCCAGGTCAGGTGCTTTCTCAAAAGCTTGTGGGGTTGATCTCTTCGTTTGATAGTAATACCCGGGACAGGTTGCTATCCGCCGCGGTGGCAGCCGGGGATCTTATCTTGAGGGACGGTGGTTTGGGGAGAACCGCAGAGGGTTCCCTTCGGATTGACGATGAGATATGGAGGGCCTTGGACAGCCTATCCCTGCCTCAAGCCCAAAAGAACGTGGTC
Source organism: Thermanaerothrix sp. (assembly GCA_026417795.1). Classification (NCBI taxonomy): domain Bacteria; kingdom Bacillati; phylum Chloroflexota; class Anaerolineae; order Anaerolineales; family Anaerolineaceae; genus Thermanaerothrix; species Thermanaerothrix sp. The sequence continues at coordinate 15,777 of JAOACP010000029.1, read as the reverse complement.
TTTCAGATCCTGTGGGAGCTTTTTATGGCTTCTCAAAGGCGGGACAGCGCAGGGGGTGTGATAGTTTACGAGGGGCAGACGGTAACCGAGGACATAGCTAGACTTCTGGCCGCGGAGGGATACCGGGACAAGGACTTCCCGTGGAAGCGTTTCCTGTGGGCGGTTTTTGCAGTTGCCTTTTGGGCCAACATGTCCTGGTCGCTCTTTTCCGATGTTGGCAACGGAAGATCATCTTTGGGGCTTTCCCAATGGGGATTTGTGGTGACGGTTATATTCCTCTGTTGGGGGCTGCAGCTTATGGTGTCCTCCTGGCTTGTGGATCTCATGTTCCCTGCGGCGGTGGCTTCCTGGCTTTTTTTGGCCCTTCCCCCTGGCCCTGCCTTTGGTTTGTCGGTGGGATGGGGGATGGTGGGAGCTATAATATGTTTTGTATACTTTCCTCCCTTGGCGGCGATTCAGATCGTCCAGGCGGTCCTGTCCGCCGGGTTGGGGTATTCCCTCCTTAGGGGGCTTTCGTCCAGGCTTTCTCTTCTCTTTCGGTTGGCATACTATTTTGTGCTCATATCCTTGGCGTCCATGTTCGTAAGGTGGGGCTTTGGTTTCCCCGTGGCCACCGCGGCGCTGGTGCAATACGGGGCCTTGTGCCTTCTTTGGCCGAGCGTTGTTTTGGCTTTGTTGCCCCTTTGGGAGCGGATCTTTGGGGTGTTGTCCCCACTTATGATAATGGAACTGAGCCATCCTTCAAGCCCGCTTCTTAAGCGCCTTCAGCTGGAGGCCCCGGGTACTTATCATCATTCCTTGGCGGTGGGGGCCATGGCGGGAGGGGCCGCCGAACTACTGGGGATGGACGGTCTTATGGTAAGGGCCGGAGCCTACTATCACGACATAGGCAAGCTCAGAAGGCCCAAGTTCTTCATAGAAAACCAGACTGGGGGGGAGAACGTTCATGATAACTTATCGCCCTCCCTTTCTGCCCTTGTGATACTGTCCCACGTGAGGGATGGCCTTGAGCTGGCGGAGGAGTACGGGCTGCCGGGTTTTGTGCGGGACTTTATATCCGAGCACCACGGCACCACATGTTTGGCTTACTTTTACAGGAAGGCTAGGACCATGGGGGAGGATGTCCCTATTGATCAATTTTCCTACCCTGGGCCTCCACCCAGGAGCAGGGAGACCGCCCTGGTTATGTTGGCGGATTCTGTGGAGGCCGCGGCTAAGGCCATGGAACATAGGTTGCAAGACCCTTCGGAGGTGGAGGGCCTTGTGGATGAGGTCATAAGGTCCAAGGTGGAGTCAAAACAGCTTGACAACGTGGACTTCACCATGCGGGAGATGCGTATAATAAGGGATTCCTTCATAGGGGCGCTGAGATCCATGAGGCACACAAGACAAGTGCGCCCCATCCAGGGGTCCTCCTGATCTTATCTTAAAAAAGACAAAGAGGAGAGTGGTTTTTTTGCCCCTTGAGGTGGCCCTTGATATTCAAGGGAAGGTGCCGGAGGATCTGTTCGGCAGGGAGTTGGCGGTATGCTCTGCTTGGGAGGAGTTCCTTAAGACCCGTTGTGAGCTCCCGTCGTTGGTGTCCAAGGTTGAAGTTGGAGTTACGTTTGTCGAAGATGAACAGATGATAGAGCTTAATTTAAAATATAGGGGCATTGATTCGGTCACCGATGTGTTGTCCTTCCCCCTGTGGGAGGAAGGGGGGGTATTTGTTCCCCCTAACTGGCAGGTCTTGCCTCTGGGAGACGTGGTGGTATGTCCCGGTGCGGTGGAAAGCTTGGACGGTAGTTTTACGAAGGGTTTATTGTTGGTAATTCACCACGGATTTCTGCACCTTTTAGGCTATGATCATGTGGAAGATGAAGAAAGAGAGGTCATGTGGCGCCTTCAGGATGAGCTGGTGGAGCGTACGGTATAATTGGGCCATCCTGTGGTGCTTTAATGATTCTAAAGGAAGGGAAGCCCTGTGAGCGAAGAGGTAGGCAGTAAACTTCTATATCTTTTGTTCCTTCTGTTGATGTCTTTCATCTTTAGTGCCATGGAGACCGCGATGACGACGGTCTCGAGGGCCAGGCTGGCCACATTGGAAGAGGTTAATCCTTCAAGAAGGGGCCTTATTTCCTGGCTGTCATCCAACCGGCAGCGGGCTCTTATGGTTACCCTCCTGGGTAACAACCTGGTAAACATAGCCTCCAGCGCCATCGCATCGGCGGTGGCGATAACCTTGGTTGGGGGCAACGGTATTTGGATATCCGTTTTTCTAATGACCGCGGTTATAGTTTTCTTCTGCGAGATCTTGCCTAAGGCCTCCGCCATAGCCAGGCCCGACGGTTTTGTGGTTCTTCTGCTGCCCCTCATAAGGTTTTTGAGTTTTATCCTATGGCCCCTGATCTCAATAGCGGAGATGTTAGTTTCTTTAATTGGCCGTATATTTGGAGTTAAGCTCCAGACCTCCACGTTGATCACCCGGGAGGAGATAGATCACATAGTCAAGGAGGGCAGTGCCAGTGGTGTCCTTGAGGAAGACGAAAGGAAGATGATCCACGGGATAATCTCCTTCGAGGAGACCAGGGTTTCAGAGATAATGGTCCCCCGCACCGATGTTACCGCGGTGGCAGCCTCCAGCTCCGTGAGGGATGCCATAGACATATTCATGGAGAGCGGCCATTCAAGGATGCCGATCTTTGAAGGTGACATGGACCACATCGTGGGGATCCTATATGTTAAGGACCTGCTTCGAAACCTGACGGTTGGGGATGTGGATGGACCTGTGGTTGAATGCAAGCGGCAGAGCCTCTTCGTCCCGGAGACCATGAAGGTGGCGGAGCTGTTTGACAGGATGAAGAAGACAAGGGTTCACATGGCCATAGTGGTGGACGAGTACGGTGGAACTGCGGGTCTTGTGACGCTGGAGGACCTGATAGAGGAGATAGTCGGTGAGATACAGGACGAGTATGACGAGGAGGTTCCTCCGATACAGGCCGATGGGGATGGTTTCTTGGTGCAGGGACATGTGCACCTGGAGGATCTTTCCGAGGCTTTGGGCTATACATTTGAGGCGGAGGATGTGGATACCGTCGGAGGACTGGTTTTGTCTTTGTTCGGTGGATTCCCGGAGGAAGGCCAGTCCATTGAACATGGGCCATGGATCATTGATGTGACCAAGGTGGGGAACTACAGGATTCTTGAGGTTCGATTCAGAGGCCGGGAAGGCCGGGGATGGGAGGAGTAGCAGATGGTGGATCTTGCAGAGGAGGAACTGGACGGCCTTTGGGAGCTGGCCCTTAAGGCCAGGGAGAGGGCCTACAGCAGGTATTCTGGGTTTTCCGTTGGAGCTGCCCTTATGTGTGAAGATCGCAAGGTGTTTCTTGGGTGTAACGTTGAGAACGGAAGCTACGGCCTTACCCAGTGTGCCGAGCGTTCTGCCATATGTTCAATGGTAGCTGCTGGGGGATCTAAGCCTGTGGCCATAGCGGTTAGAGGCCCTGAGGAGGTCGACTGCTCTCCCTGCGGCGCCTGCCGTCAGGTTCTTATGGAGCATAACCCGGATATGCTGGTTCTTTTTCAGTGGGGCGGACGCCGGGTGGAGGTGCTTGCCAGGGAGTTGCTCCCCTATGGATTTGAACTGGATGAGTCCATGGATATTGGGGGATTAGACCGATGACTCAAGGGGCCCACAGGGCCGGTTGTGTGGCTCTATTGGGGCGCCCTAACGTGGGGAAGTCCTCGTTGGTAAACGCCCTGGTGGGAGAAAAGGTAATGGCGGTGTCCCCCAAGGCCCAGACCACCAGGCACGCCATAAGGGGAATAGTAAACGGGGAAGGTTATCAGATAGTATTGGTGGATACCCCGGGCGTGCACGAACCAAGACACGACCTTGGAAAGTTCATGATCTCCCAGATTAGGGCCGCCCTTGATGAGGTGTGCGGGATCTGTTTTGTGGTGGATGCCACGTGCGACAGGGTTTCCATCATGGATGAAAGGGTGCTTGAGTGGATATGCGAGGCTGGCCGTCCCGCCGCCCTTTGCGTAAACAAGGTCGATCTGCTGAAGCGTAAGGACCAGTTCTGGGACGTGGTGGCCCTCTTCCAGGATCGTTACGGGTTTGACGCGGTGGTCCCGGTGTCCGCCGTTCAGGGGACCAATTTGGATGTTTTGAAGGATACCATGGTTGCTTGGCTCCCAGAATCGCCGCCCCTTTTCCCCGAGGAATTTTTGATAGACAGGACCGAGCGCTTCCTGACGGAGGAGATAATAAGGGAGAAGGTTTTCCTTGCGGTGGAGGAGGAGGTTCCTCACTGTGTGGCGGTGGTCGTGGAGTCCTTTAAGAGCCCCGATGAGTATCCCGATAGGAAGACCCTTCACATAAGAGCGTCCATAGTGGTGGAGAAAGAGGGGCAGAAGGGGATCCTCATAGGCTCTGGAGGCAAGATGATTCGGTCCATAAGGCTTGCGGCGGAGGAGGAGCTGGAGAGGGTTTTTGGGTACCCAGTGGATCTGGAGCTGTGGGTAAAGGTGAGGCCCCGGTGGCGCAAGAACCCGTCCATGCTGAGGAACTTAGGATACGGTCAGTGAGATGGGCTTTGAGGTGAGCCATGGGACTGTCCCTTCCGCTTCACCTTCACTGTGACCTGTCCCCCCGAGGTCCCTTCAGGGCCTCGGGGGTGGTCCTTAGGAAGGAGGAAAGGGAAAGGGGGCGCCGGGTCCTCTTCTTTTTGCGGGGGTATGGTACCCTTTGGGCCACGGTACCCCTTGGAGGCAGGTCAACCCTTGGGGGGGCTTCGGAGGTCATGTCGTGGGGGGAGTTCTCTTTTTACCGCGGCCACAGGTCAGTGGTGCTTAAGGACGCGGTGATAAGGGCCAGCTACCTGGATCTTTCGGGACGACCGGATGCTCTCAAGTGCTTCATAGAAGCATGTGAACTTCTTTCATCCCTGCCGTGCATGATGCGGCGGGATGACCTGCTTAAGCTTCTGTGGGCCCTTTTCATCGGGCTCGGGGCTGGGGTGTTTCCCCCCGTCGCTTTTGTAAGGTTTCTTGGGCGCTGGCTCAGACTGGAAGGGGTAATGCCGGATCTTTTTAGGTGCTGCCTCTGTGGTTCCCCGGTCACCTCCCGGTGGGGACTTGCGGAGCAAGGGGTTGTTTGCTGTGGTGTTTATGCGGTCATCGGGGCCGATGTAATGGCAGAACTGTTGAGGACTTTGTACCTTAGGCATGATGATTTCGTGAAATGGAGTCTTGCCCATTTTAGGGGTCCTTCGGCGGATGAGGGGCTTGGGGTTTGGGAGCGGATCATCCGCTGGATGAGGGGCTTTTTATTTGAAGCGAACATACTTTTGGGGAGGGAAGGGTCTTGAACTTTCAGGAAATAGTCATGCGGCTTGAACGTTTCTGGGCGGACCAGGGATGTGTCATCCAACAGCCATACGATATAGAGGTGGGGGCTGGCACCATGAACCCCGCCACCACCTTGAGGGTTTTGGGGCCTGAGCCTTGGCGGGTGGCCTATGTGGAGCCCTCAAGGCGTCCCACCGATGGGAGGTACGGGGAGAACCCGAACCGCCTCCAGCACTATTATCAGTATCAGGTGATAGTGCAGCCCGCTCCGGATGACATCCAGGACATATACTTGGACAGCCTTAGGGCCCTTGGGATAGATCCCTCCGAGCATGACATAAGGTTTGTGGAGGATGACTGGGAATCCCCCACCATAGGCGCTTGGGGGCTTGGGTGGGAAGTTTGGCTTGACGGCATGGAGGTTACGCAGTTTACCTACTTCCAGCAGGTGGGCGGCATTGACATGGAGGCGGTGCCGGCGGAGATAACCTATGGTTTGGAGCGCATCGCCATGTTCGTCCAGAAGGTGGACAGCGTTTATGACCTCCAGTGGGTAGGGGATGTTAAGTACGGGGATATTCACCATCAGGGAGAGGTGGAGCATTCCACCTACAACTTTGACGTTTCCGACCCGAAGATGCTGTTCGAGTTGTTTGGCCATTACGAGAGGGAGGCTAAGAGAGTTCTGGACGCCGGTTTGGTGCTTCCAGCGTACGATTACGTTCTAAAGTGCTCCCATACGTTTAACTTGCTTGATGCCAGGAGCGCCATAAGCGTCACCGAGCGGACCGGCTATATAGCCCGGGTCAGGGCTCTGGCGGGAGCCTGCTGCAGGGCCTACTGGGAGCAGAGGAAGGCCATGGGATATCCCCTCATGGGTAAGTTCAAGGCTTTTGACGGATCTTTCGGGGGAGGCGAGTGATCATGATGGCGGTTAGAGATCTTCTCTTCGAGATTGGCACCGAGGAGATACCCGCGTCCTTCCTTTCCTTTGGTCTTGAGGAGATAAAAAGGCTGGCAAAGGAAGAGTTTGAGGGCGCTGGATTGAGGTATGGGGGCATGGAGTCATACGGCACTCCCCGAAGGCTCACCCTGTATGTGAAGTCCTTGAGCGAGAGGCAGGAGGATCTGGAGGAGGAGGTAAGAGGACCTCTTTGGAGCCAGGCTTTCGATCCTAACGGCTATCCCACTAAAGTGGCGGTTGGATTTGCGAAGAGCCGCGGCGTAGATGTTGAGTCCCTTCAAATGCGGGAGTTTAAGGGCGCGGCTTACGCCTTTGCGGTGGTTCGCAGGGAGGGCCGCAACACATCGGAACTTCTGCCTGATATGCTGCAGCGAGTTCTCAAGCGGTTGATATTCCCCAAGAACATGTATTGGAGCGACCCCGCTGTTAGGTTTGCGAGGCCCATAAGATGGCTTGTGGCCCTTTGGGGTAGCGATGTGATCCCCCTTGTGGTTGGAAATGTCAAGAGCGACAGGATAAGCCGGGGGCATCGGTTCCTTGGCAAGAGGAGCATAGAGATCCCAAGCGCTGGGGACTACCTGAACTTGCTTTACAGCGAGTTTGTCATAGCTCATCCGGAGAAGAGGCTGGAGAAGATGCTCTCTGCGGTGGCGGCTTTGGAGAAGGAGATGGGCGCAAGGGTGGAACTGGACAAGGACTTGGTGGAGGAAAACGTAAACCTGGTGGAGTATCCCGTGCCTTTTTACGGCACCTTCGATCGGTCCTATCTGGACATACCTGAAGAAGTCCTTACCACCACCATGAAGAAACACCAGCGCTACTTCCCCGTTCGCGATCGGGACGGCAAGCTGGCGAACTTCTTCGTCGGTGTAAGCAACAACCAGGCCACGGTGATGCAAAACGTAAGGGAGGGGAACGAAAGGGTCTTAAGGGCCCGTCTTTCCGACGCGGCGTTCTTTTGGGAAGAGGATCGCAAGAAGGACCTGGCCAGCCGGGTTGAGGGTCTTAAGAACGTTGTATACCAGGAGAAACTGGGGTCCTTGTACCAGAAGGTGGCGTCGGTAAGGGAGTTAGCCCTTTGGCTTACGGATCATCTAGGTCTTGGTGATAAGCGGAATCTAGTGGATAGAGCTGCCTATCTATCCAAGGCGGATCTCGTTACCAGCATGGTATACGAGTTCCCGGAGCTTCAGGGGGTAATGGGAAGGGAGTATGCCCGTTGCAGCGGGGAAAACCCCGAGGTGGCGTTGGCTTTATATGAGCAGTACCTGCCGCGTTTTGCCGGAGATCAGCTTCCCAAGGGTATGGTTGGGGCGGTCATAGGTTTGGCAGAGCGGGCCTATACGATAGTGGCAATCCACCACGTGGGGGTGGAGCCCACCGCTTCCCAGGATCCTCACGGCCTAAGGCGTGCCTCCCGGTGCATAAACGAGATAATCTGGGGGTTGGGCTTGGATGTGTCCATAGACCTTTTGTTCCGGAAGGCTGGAGAGATACTTAGCTCCGACGGTTCGGTGGTGGATAGGGCCCTTGACTTCTTCCGGCAGCGCCTTTTGATCCAGCTTAAGGAACGGGATTTCAGCCATGGCCTTGTTAGCCTTGCGGTGGATTGCATCGGCAGGAGGCCTCTGCAGACCCTGAAGCTGATCGAGGTTTTGGAGGGTCTTAAGGGTGAGGAATGGTTCTCCAATCTGGTCACCGCCGCCATACGGGTTCGGAACATACTGGTGAAGGCCAAGGACGAGGTGGTCGGGGAGGATCTAAGCGGATCTAGCGGGGTGGAGCTGGAGTTGGTGGAGGAGCTCCGGATGGTAAGGCCGCAGGTGGAGGGGGCGTTGGATTCCTTTGATTGGCAGGAGATGGCCCGCCTTCTGCACCGTTTGGAGGGGCCCGTTAGCCGGTTCTTCGATGGGGTCATGGTCATGGATCAGGACCTGTCGGTAAGGGCCCGCAGGCTTGGTATACTTAAGGAGGCCCAAGGGTTGTTCGACCTCATTGGCGACTTTACAAAACTTAAAGGCGAGGTGCGTTCATGAGCCCTGATCTTGTAGAGCTCTACGTGGTGTCAGACTTCACCGGCGAGACCGCCGAACATGTGGCAAGAGCGGCGGTGAGCCAGTTTGGACCGGACGCGGTTAACCTGGTGCGTTTCCGTTACGTGAGCGATGAGGAGAGAGGCATGGAGGTCCTTAGGGCCGCAAAGGAGAGGAGCGCGGTCTTGGTGTGTACCCTTGTGGATCATGGCCTTCGCCGGTGGTTTGTGAAGATGGCTCAGGAACAGGGCAACGAGGTGGTTGACATACTTGGGCCCATCCTTGAGATATTGGGTAAAAGGCTTAACAGGCAGCCGTTGGAGACCCCTGGCTTGCTTCGGCGGATGGATGAGGAGTACTTCCGCAGGGTTAAGGCCATAGAGTTTGCCATCCGTTGTGACGACGGGAGGTCTCCTGAGATGTTGGATCAAGCGGAACTTGTGGTGGTAGGCGTATCCAGGACCAGCAAGACCCCGCTGTCCATGTACCTTGCCCACAAGGGTGTGGCTACTGCTAACGTTCCTCTTGTGCCGGAGGCAGAGCCGCCAGCGGAGCTGTTTAAGGTTCCTGCGGGGAGAGTTGTTGGGTTGGTGATAGCTCCGGAGAAGCTCATTCAAATAAGACGCGAGAGGCTTAAGGTGTTGGGCCTTGACGCGGATGTGTCGTCCTACGCTCAGTGGGAGAGGGTGGAGGAGGAGCTTGGATTTGCCAAATCCATAATGAAGCGCATAGGTTGCCGGGTGTTCGACGTGACCAACCGGGCCATAGAGGAAACCGCGCAGGAGATCCTGGATTACATAGGGAAGTAGCCCTTATCTGAGGCTTGCGTAAGAGAATATAAGAGAGGCGAGGGGGTTTGCCTTATGTCTGGCAATAGGTGGGTTTACGAGTACGAGCAGGGAAGCGCTGAGATGAAGGGGTTGTTGGGGGGCAAGGGGGCAAACCTGGCCCAGATGTGGAACATAGGGTTGCCTGTTCCCCCGGGGTTCATAATAACCACCGAGGCCTGCAAGGCCTACTGGGCGGATCCCAAGGGGCTCATGGACGCCGTATGGCCCCATGTGTCTGAAGCGGTGGCCCGGCTTGAGGAGAGGACTGGCAAGGCGTTTGGCGGAGACCGCAATCCCCTGCTGGTGTCCGTGCGCTCCGGAGCCCCGGTTTCAATGCCTGGAATGATGGACACGATCTTGAACCTAGGTCTCAACGAGACCACGGTGAAGGCATTGGCGGAGGCATCTGGGGACGAGAGGTTTGCATGGGACAGCTACCGGCGGTTCATTCAGATGTTCTCCGATGTGGTTTTGGGACTTGAGATAGGGGAGTTTGAATTCCTGCTGTCCAGGGCTAAGGGAGAGCAGGGATGTTCCTACGACCACCAGCTTACCGCCGATTCCCTGAAGAAGCTGGTGGGGCAGTACTTAAAGCTTGTGGAGTCCAAGGGGCTGTCATTCCCGAGGGATCCTTGGGAGCAGCTTAGGAAGGCTGTGGAGGCGGTCTTCAAGAGCTGGAACACCCCAAGGGCGGTGACATACAGGAACATACACAACATTCCCGATGATCTTGGAACCGCGGTGTGTGTGGTCTCCATGGTTTACGGGAACCTCGGCGACGATTGTGGAACCGGGGTATGTTTTACCAGGGATCCCTCTACGGGCGAGAAGCGGCTCTATGGCGAATTTTTGGTTAACGCACAGGGGGAGGATGTGGTGGCCGGCATAAGGACGCCCAGGCCCATATCTGATCTTAAGGAGGCCATGCCGGAGGTTTACTCGGAGCTGGTGAGGCTCACGGAACTTCTGGAGAGGCACTACAGGGACATGCAGGATATAGAGTTCACCGTGGAGAGGGGTAAACTATACCTGCTTCAGACCCGCAACGGCAAGAGGACCGCAAAGGCGGCGGTTAAGGTTGCGGTTGACATGGTAAGAGAGGGTCTTATTACCGTGGAGGATGCGGTAAGGCGGGTGACCCCTGATCAGGTGGAGCAGCTTCTGCACCCCCAGCTGGACCCGTCCCTTAAGTTTGACGTCTTAGCCAAGGGCCTTCCCGCTTCCCCAGGGGCCGCGGTTGGCAAGGTGGTCTTTGATGCCGACGAGGCGGAGCGGATGGGGAAGAACGGAGAGGACGTTATCCTGGTTAGGCCGGAGACCACGCCGGATGACATACATGGACTTTTTGCCGCAAGGGGTATCCTCACCAGCCACGGTGGGATGACCAGCCATGCGGCGGTGGTGGCCCGAGGACTTGGCAAGCCCTGTGTCTCCGGATGTGAGGCTTTGGACATAGATCTGACCCGGGGTGTCATGCGGGTAGGGGGCAAGGAGATACGCCGCCATGAGGTCATAACCATAGATGGGTCAAGGGGTTTGGTGGCCCATGGGGCGTTGCCCTTGGTGCAGCCCAGCTTTACGGAGGATTTTAAGGAACTGCTGAACTTTGCTGATCGGCTGTCCAAGTTGGAGGTGTGGGCCAACGGGGATACGCCGGAGGATGCGGAGAGGGCCAGGGGTTTTGGGGCCAAGGGCATAGGGCTTTGCAGAACCGAGCACATGTTCATGCAGGCGGACCGTTTGCCGGTGATGCAGGAGATGGTGGCCTCCACGGAGCGGGAAGAGCGTCTGGAGGCCTTAGGTAAGCTTAAGGCGATGCAGCGGGAGGACTTCGTGGGTATATTCAAGGCCATGGAGGGGTTGCCGGTTACGGTGCGGCTTCTGGATCCTCCCCTTCACGAGTTCCTGCCCAAGGTTCCGGAGATGACCGAACGCCTTAATGAGTTGATCGCCGATGGCAAGGGAGATTCTACCGAGGCTTGCAAGATCAGGGCGCTCATTCATAAGGCGGAGAGCTTGAAGGAGGCGAACCCCATGTTGGGATTCAGGGGTTGTCGCTTGGGGATAATATACCCGGAGATATATGAGATGCAGGTGGAGGCCATCTTCGAGGCGGCGGTGGATCTTATGCGGCAGGGGGTGGAGGTGTATCCGGATATAATGATGCCCCTGGTGGGGACCTATGAGGAGATGCGCCGCCTTAGGGAGATGGTTGACCGGATAGCTCAGCGGTTTGAGGCCGAGCTGGGGCGGAAGATCCCATACATGGTGGGTACCATGATAGAGGTTCCCAGGGCGGCCCTCATTGCCGGAGAGTTGGCCAAGGAGGCCGAGTTCTTCAGCTTTGGCACCAACGACCTTACCCAGACCACCTTCGGCTATTCCAGGGATGACGCGGAGGGCAAGTTCCTGGCGGAGTACGTGAGGATGCACGTTTTAGGGGATAACCCCTTCCACGTCCTTGATCGCTCCGGAGTTGGCCGACTTCTGGAGATAGCGGTATCGGAAGGGCGGGCCCAGAGGAAGGACATTCAGATAGGCATATGCGGCGAGCACGGGGGCAATCCCAAGAGCATTGCCTTCTGTCATCGTCTGGGGCTTAAGTACGTCAGCTGTTCTCCGTTCCGTGTGCCGGTGGCAAGGTTGGCCGCAGCCCATGCGGCGATGGGGCTCATAGACTAGTTTTCTTCAGTGGTTTAGCGGCGTTGCCGGCTTTTGCGCCTTTGGCAGCAGACGTGTTTTGCTAGTCCAAGTCATCGAAAACGAAGCGGGGGCGGATGGGTTTATCCTTCCGCCCCGTTTGTGCATTTGCATGGGAGGTGATTTTTTGGATGTGAGGAGGATTTTGGAGCGCCGGGAGGAGGAAACCCTCTCTCCAAAGGCGTGCCTTGCGTCCAGGTCCAAGGGTAGGGAGGTGGAGGAGGAACCTTGTGGTTTTCGAACCTGTTTCCAGAGGGATCGGGACAGGATAATCCACTCTAAGGCGTTTAGGCGCTTGAAGCACAAGACCCAGGTGCTTTTGCTTCCCGAGGGGGATCACATAAGGACCCGTCTTACCCACACGTTGGAGGTGGCTCAAGTGGCAAGGACCATCTCCAGGGCCCTCTTCTTGAACGAGGACCTTACGGAGGCCATAGCGTTGGGGCACGATCTAGGGCACACTCCCTTTGGTCATATGGGGGAGCGGGTCTTAAACAGGCTTAGCCAGGAAAGGGGACTTGGTGGATTTCATCATGCCCCTCAGAGTCTCAGGGTGGTGGATCACCTGGAGAGGGATGGCAAGGGATTAAACCTCACCTGGGAGGTACGGATGGGGATACTCCAACACTCCAAGGGGCAGGTGGACGTTTCCAAGGGTTTTGACCTGGATGATCCTTCCAGCATGGAGGCTTGGGTTGTGAGGGTATCAGATTCCATAGCTTACCTTAACCACGATCTCGATGACGCCATAAGGGCTGGTTTTGTAAGGCCCGAGGAACTGCCGTCCGGCGTTGCCCGGTTGGGTGTCAAGGCTTCCAAGAGAATCGGGGCGATGGTGGAGGATGTGATACGCCAAAGCAAGGACAGAAAGGACAGAATAGCTTTTAGCAGCGACATGATGGCCGTAATGGAAGAGTTAAGGGTGTTCCTGAACGAGAAGCTCTATAGATCCAGGCGGGTAATTGAGGAGGAGCCTAAGGTGGAGCATCTCATACGGTCTCTTTTTCAGCATTTTGAGAGAAGCAGGGCTGATTGGGATACCCAGAGGATAATCGACCACATATCTGGCATGACGGATCGCTATGCCCTTTTGTGCTTTCAGCGCATAGCGGTGCCCAATCCGTGGGGGGTTAGTTTGGAGGTTATTTGAAGTTTAAGGCTTGCTTGGGTGACGGTGAAGACGATTTGAGGGACATGCCCCCGGTTAAGGATTTGAGGTTGTACTTCGGGGATGACTTGCTGAATATGGCAGCAGATAGATGTGAAATAAGGGGTTGAAACGGCTGTAGCGGGTAATGGGATGGCAGGTTTTTTGCTTTAATTTGCCGTGTTTTGCAAAGGAGAAGGAGGGGGATGGCCCCCTCCTTCTGGATTTTAAAACCGGCATTAGTCGCTTATGTTGTATTTTTTGAGCAGGTTTTCGTACTTTTTTTCTACCTCGTTAGACGGGCTTGGGTCCACCTTGTAGGGGTTGAAGGATGGATTGGGGGCCGGTGCGGTGGTGGTCTGGGGCTTTTGAACTTTTGTTGGAACTGGAGCCGGGTTGGGCCCGATGCTGGAGGTAGCGGGTGTTGCAGGCGGTGTACCGTACCGCATGGCGTATCTGGAGGCGGTGTAATCGTCGTCTGTTGGAGACAGGAGCAACTGAGGCGCGTTGGGGTCCGAGTTTGCGGCGCTCAGGCTTCCGCCGTGAAGGGGGCATTGAGCGGTCGGGGACTGCCCGGACTTTATGGCCAGGTAAGCGGACGGGCAGGATGGGGAGGCCAGGAAGCCGGTTTTTTTGCAAAGCTTAACAAATTCTACATTAACCCCAGAGGGAACCTGGAACCTTTGGGGCAGTTTGCGTGCCCTTACGACCCCTTGGACGAACTCCTTCCATATGGGGGCTGCCACCTTGCCGCCTGTGGCCTTGGGGCCCAGGGATTTGTGGTTGTCGTTGCCGGCGTAAACCGTTGCCACAAGACCCGGCACTCCCCCAACGAACCAGGCGTCCCCCCAATCGTTGGTGGTGCCTGTCTTGCCGAAAACCTGGTAGCCCGGTACCGACGCGGATCTTCCCGTTCCCCAAAGAACTACCTGTTCCAGCAATGTCCTCATCTCCAACGCCGATTCCGGGGATATGGCCCTTTCGAGCTGCGGCCCGTTCTTCTCCAACACCTCTCCGGAAGGAGTTCTTATCTCCTTTATGGCGAAGGGGGTTATCCGGTAGCCGCCGTTGGCGAAGCAGGAGAAGGCGGAAGCCATCTCAAGGGGGGTAACGCTGGTGGATCCCAGGGCGATGGACAGGTCGTCGGGCAGGTAGGGAGAGGTTATGCCCATGGCTCTTGCGGTATCCTTTATGGTTTTTATGCCTACCACCTGTGCAAGCCTTACGGCCGGGGTGTTGAGGGATCTCGCCAGGGCGTCGATTATGGAGACCTCTCCGTCGTAGCTTCCGTCGTAGTTTTTAGGCGCCCAGCCGTTTGGGAAGGATAACGGGGCATCCAGTAGGTGATCCACGGGCCTGTAACCGTTTTCCATGGCGGCGGTATAGACTATGGGTTTGAAGGCCGATCCCGGCTGCCTGAAGGCCTGTACCGCCCTGTTGAACTTGCTCTTTTCGAAGTTATGCCCCCCCACCATTGCCAGGATCTCCCCAGTATCCGGGTTAAGGGCTATCAGCGCCCCTTCTGTCCTAAGCTTTGCGAAGGCCCTCTCGGCTGACCGCTGGATGTCAAGGTCCAGGGTGGTTTGAATGGTGAGCCCCCCTCTGTATATGGTGGCGGTTCCGTAAGTGGGGAGCAGGTTCTTGAAGAGGATATAGGATACGAAATAAGGGGCCTCCTGTTGGAATGAAGAGGAAGACCTGCGCCCCTTAAGGTGCAACGGAGCCGATTCTGCGGTCTTGTACTGTTCCGCCGTTATCCATCCTAGCTCCAGCATTCGGTTCAGCACGTACCTTTGCCGAACCTTTGATGCGGAGGGGTTCTTGATTGGGGAGTAGTACTCCGGGGCGGCTATGAGCCCCGCCAGAGCCGATGCTTCCGACAGGGTAAGATCTGATGGGGACTTTCCGAAGTAAACCTGGGCGGCGGAGCCTATGCCATAGGTGCCGTGCCCCATGTATATGGTGTTGACGTACATCTCGAGGATTTGGTCTTTGGTGTAAACCCTCTCCAGCCGTAAGGAGAGGACCGCTTCCTTTATTTTCCTGGAGAGTTTTTTCTCGTGGGATAAGAACATGTTCCTGGCAAGCTGCTGGGTTATGGTGCTTCCCCCTTGTCTTGCCTTTTTGTGGAGAAGATCCACTAGCATGGCTCGGACTATGCTGGAGGGGCTGAGTCCTTGGTGTTCGTAGAACTCGCTGTCCTCCGCGGCGAGCACCGCCTTGATGAACCACGGGGAGACCCTGTCCAGGGGGACTATGGTCCTGTCTTCCTCGTAGAGTTTGGCGATGACCCTGCCGTTTCTGTCCAGGATGGTGGTGGCCTGGCTTGGCTGTTTGGAGAGGATTTCCTCGGTGGTTGGCAGTTGCGATGAAACCTCCCTAAGGAAGAAGGTTAGCCCCACCGAGGCGGCCGCGGCACCCAAAAGGGCCAACAGGAGAAGGATTGATAGGAGGAACTTTACGATGCCTCCCTGACGTTTAGCGTTAAAGAAAAGATTCATGGCGCCTCCTTTGTCGATTAAAAAGGTCTGTATGGATATGGGAGATTATAGCACCTTAGGGGGACAAAAAAATTTTGCCAGGGGGGCTTGCGCGATCGTGGAACTCGTGATAGACTACCCCCTGTCGCCGATGGCGACGGGCACCATGCCAACTGAATACGGCGCAATGGACAGCAAAACGCCTTTGAGTTTAAAGAATTGCTAGGAGAGTTTGATCCTGGCTCAGGACGAACGCTGGCGGCGTGCTTAACACATGCAAGTCGGA
>JAOACP010000028.1 GCA_026417795.1 Thermanaerothrix sp. | reverse complement strand
GGGCCAACCGGCCGGAGGCCCCCTGGCCCGTGATGGAGGACTGCCTTTTGAGGTCCCGGGTCCTCAAGCGCCCCGCCCTGGCCTACACGTTGGGAGGGGAGGGGGAGACCGGCGGGGGTATGCCGCCGGAGGGATTGGAGGTGCTCCTCAGGTCCGCCCGGGGCGTCCCGCTGTGGAAGGACCGGGTCCTTCAGAGGAAGCTGCGGCTGGTGAAGGCCAGGAGCCCCAAGCTGGTGGTGAGCATAGGGGGGTCCGCCGCGAACCTGGGGGATGATCCCGCCATACTGGAGGTGCGGTCCGGCCTTGTGATGCCAAGGGCTGACGGGGGAAACGGCCTTGTGGGCCATGTGCTTCGGATGGGGGTGCCGGTGCTGTACCTCATAGACCTTAAGGATCTCAACCGGCGGGAGGGGCTCTCCTTGGGAAGGAGCTGGGTTTCCGCCGCGGGGGTATTGCTGTTCCTTGCCGCCATGGGCTTTAACAGGCGGTTTGCGCTGCTGGACGAGGAGCGTCCTAAAGGCCCCGCCTCGTCGAAGGGCGGGGCCCTTAGCTTCGTGAAGCGTGAAGGCTAAAGCACGCTGAGGTACTTGTCCTGGCGGTCGCACTGGATGGTGACCACCGCTTGGGTGTTGGGCATCTCCTCCGCCAGCCGTATGGCGGCTATCACGTTGGCGCCGGTGGATATGCCGCTGAAGAGCCCGTGGGAGGCGGAAAGCCACCGGGCCGCCTCCTTGGCCTCCTCGGTGTTCACCGTGACCACCCGGTCCACCAACGACAGGTCCAGGTTCTTGGGGATGAAGTTGGCCCCGATGCCCTGGATGCCGTGCTTTCCCGCGGTGCCCTTGGATATCAGGGGGGACTCCTCGGGCTCCACCGCCACCACCTGGGCGCTGGGCCAGGCGGCCTTGATGGCCCTCGCGGCGCCGCTTATGGTGCCCCCGGTCCCCACCCCCGCCACGAAGGCCCCTATGGGAACGGGCCTAAGGGCTAAGACTATCTCGGGCCCCGTGGACACCGAGTGGGCCCAGGGGTTGCCGGGGTTTGAGAACTGGTCCAGCGTGAAGGCCCGGGCCTCCGCCTTCAGGATCTCCAACGACCGGTTCACCGCCCCCTGCATCCCCTCCGATGCGCTGGTTAGTTCCAGCGAGGCCCCGTAGGCCTTGAGAACCTTGCGGCGCTCCTCCGACATGGATTCCGGCATGGTGAGGACCACCTTCAGCCCTAAGGCGGCGCCGAACATGGCGAGGGCTATACCGGTGTTGCCGCTGGTGGGCTCCACTATCACTGAGTCCTCCCGCAGCAGCCCCTGTCGCTCCGCCCGGAGCAGCATGCCCCAAACCGCCCGGTCCTTCACGGACCCTCCGGGGTTGTTCCCCTCAAGTTTCACGTACACCGTAGCCCCCCGGGTCTTTATGGGAAGCATGGGGGTGTTGCCCACCAGCCCCGCCAGGGGAAGGTCTGATACCTTTATCATATTGCCACCTCCTCAAAAGAATCCTTGCGCTCCTTGAGCCTCATCTCCCGCTTAAGCCGCATGACCTCCCGCTCCAGGGCCTCTATGCGCCTTAAGAGGTCCGCCTCTTTGTTGGCGGCTGTAGCGGAGAGGTTGGCTGCGTCCATGAGGCCCCAGGGTTCCGGCCTCTTGCTGACATGGGCCGCGCCGGGCCCCTTGACGGGCCTTGCCTTGGGGCCCACCATGGTGGTGAAGGGGGGCACCGGTGAGAGCACCACGCTGTTGGCCCCTATCTTGGCTCCCCTGCCCACGGTTATGGGGCCTAATATCTTAGCTCCGCTGCCCACCACCACGTCCTCCTCCAGGATCGGGTGCCTCTGCCACTGGCGCTCGTTGCCCGTGGCCCCCAACGTGACCCCCTGGAATATGACGCACCGGTCCTTCACCACCGCGGACTCCCCTATGACCACCCCGGAGCCGTGGTCTATCAGTATCCCCTTGCCGATCTTGGCGCCTGGGTGGATCTCAATGCCGGTCCACCAGCGGAATATCACCGATATGAGCCTGGGCAGCACCGGCACCCCCAGCCTGTGGAGGCGGTGGGCGATCCTGTGCCCCAGGAGGGCGTGAAAGCCCGGGGCGCATAGCGCCACCTCCAACGCGCCCCTCATGCCCTTGGGCACCGACGGGTCCCGATCCCTGAAGGCCCTGAAGTCCTCCGCTATTTCCCTGAACACCCCAATCTGAACACCTCCCTGATTTGCCCTTCCTGTGTTTCCCGCGCACCCCCATGGGGCGAGGGCCCGAGGGGAAGGGGACAAAAAACTAAGAGGCCCGCCCGGCGGCGGACCTCTTAGTTTTAGATAGCCTGCTTTCGTTCAATGCCCGTTTCCATGATCGGAAGGAGGCAAGGCGTCGGCGGTCCGCCCGGTATGTCCCGGGAGGGCGCCAAGCACCATCACCGGGGTCATGTGGACTCCCGGCGACAACAACAGCTGAAACGGTTCCGAACTTGGAGGTTAGACACGGTCACCATGGGGTGATTCTAAACCGGTTTTGGTTTTTTGGCAACTCCTGGGAAGCCCCATCTGTATTCCCAGCATCAGGGCGTGCAGCGCCACGGGTCCCAGGAACAGCCCCGGCAGGCCGAAGGCGCTAAGGCCCCCGATGACGCCGGTTATCATGAGAAGCGTGGAGGTGCCGTCCTCCCGGTTGCTGGACATGAGCACCGGCCGGATGAACTGGTCCAGGCCGGAGACCGCGGAAGCTCCCCATATGAGGAGGAAGAGGCCCTCCTTGGCGGCGCCGATGAGGATTAGATAAAGGGCCCCGGGCAGCCACACCAGGGCGGTGCCCACCAGGGGGATGAAGCTGGCGGCGAACATGCCAAGCCCCGCGGCGGCTCCGTTGGGAAGCCCCGCCAGGCGCCAGCCGATCCAGCCCAGCGCCCCCTGTATGAGGCCCGTGAGGATGGAGCCGATGATGACCGACCTCATGACCCGGGAGGACTTGAGCAGGAACAGGTCCCGCCGGTGCCCCGGCAGCGGCAGGTGGTTGCGGACCGCGAGCACCAGCCGGTCCCAGTCCTTTAGGAGGAAGAAGCCCACGAAGGCCCCAAGGGTTCCTTCGTATATCAGGGAGGATACGCCGGACACCATGGCCCCCGAGAGCCGGACCCCCTGCCGGGCGAGGAAGACCGCAAGGTCCGTGAGATGGCCGTCCAGGGACCTGTGGTCCACCCACTGGGGCAGGAGGTTCAACAGGGGGGTCATGACATGGGCCAGCTCCGAGGACAGGGAGGCGGGGTCAAAGGAGCCCGCCTCCGCCACGGCGCCCAGGAGCTGCTGGGCCTTTGCTCCAATCAGGTACGCCCCGTAGGCCACAGGGGCGGTCACCGCAAGGGCCGCCAGGAGCACCAAAAGCCCAGCGGTGAGGCCCGGCGTGTTGACCCATCGGCACAGGCGTCGGTGAAGGCCCTTGAGGGAGAAGGCCAGAATCCATCCAAGGCACAGGGGCTTGAACACCGGCACCACCACCGGATAGGCCCAGAGGAACAGAAGCAGCAGGAACCCCGCCAGGGGCCATGCCGGGGCGTCCCCTATCCGGGACCCGTCCTGGCCGTTGACGCCTTTGTTTGACCTTGACCCGCTCCGGCGGTTTACCAGCTTGCACACCTCCATGGTTAGTCGATTTGAATGTCCCTGCACTTGCTTGACTTGACGCGCCATAGAAGTATATCATTAAATGGCACCTTTAAATCAAAGTATAATCCAGGGGAACCGGTTGGAAATGGTTCTTTTAGTCTATTTTTGTAGCAAATATCCGATAAAACAAGCTTAACTTTAAGGCGAAGGGCATCCATGGTTCTTGGGAGGAGGGGGTTTTTTTGACGTATCCGTTGTTCGGCATAGTGCCCCCCGATGGGGGCGTCACGGGCCCCCAGGGGGGAGACCGCCTGCAGGGCAGGGCCCCCAAGGAGGTAATAAAGGTGATTGGAGTGGGAGGAGGGGGCGGCAACGCCCTTTCCTACATGATAAAGAGCGGCCTTAGCGGGGTCGTATCCGTGGCGGCCAACACGGACGTGAGGGCCCTTGAGGGGGTGGACTCGGACGTAAAGGTAATCCTGGGCCGCCAGCTCACCAAGGGGTTGGGCGCCGGGGCGAGGCCGGAGCTTGGACGGCAGGCGGCGGTGGAGTCCAAGGACGAGATAAGGCGGGTGTTGGAGGGGGCGGACATGGTCTACTTCGCCGCCGGAATGGGGGGCGGCACCGGCACCGGGGCCCTTCCGGTTATGGCCGCCATGGCCAGGGAGATGGGGATACTGACCGTGGCGGTGGTGACCAAACCCTTCACCTTCGAGGGCAGCCGCCGGATGAGCAACGCCTTAAGGGGCATAGAGGAGCTGGCCCCGGTGGTGGACTCCCTCATCGTGATCCCCAACGACCGGCTCATAGACCTGTCCGACGCCAGGATGACCATAGAGGAGTCCTTTGCCATCGCCAACGACGTTCTCCGCCAGGCGGTCCAGGGGGTGACGGACCTCATAGTTAACCCCGGCCTTGTGAACGTGGACTTCGCGGACGTGAAGGCGGTGATGAGCCGCTCCGGAAGGGCGGTGATGGGCATAGGCTCCGCTCAGGGGGAGGGGCGGGCCCTGGAGGCCCTCCGGAAGGCCATGGAGAGCCCCCTCATGGAGGTACGCCTCAAGGACGCCAGCGGGGGGCTCATAAACGTAACCGCCGGGCCGGACATAGGGATCCACGAGCTAAACGACGCGGCGGAGGCCTTCCAGGGGTACCTGGGGGAGGACGCGTTGTTCTTCTGGGGTTACAGGCAGGACGACAACCTGAGGGGCACCGTCAAGGTGGTGGTGATAGCCGCGGGCTTCGAGGCCCAGGGGGACTCCCATCTGGCCGCCCCTGGGGCTGTTCGTCCCAAGGGCGCCTTAAGGGAGGAGCACCTAAGGCACAGGCCCAGGGAAGCCCACGATAGATCCCCCCAGGACTTGTCCGTGGGCAGCCTCTTCGAGGGCAGCGCCAGCCACCTGGACACGCCGTCCATCCTCCGAAGGAGGTCGAACAAGGAGCCATTGGAGTAGGCGGGGGCCCCATGGCCGGGATTAGAAGTCCATGGGGCTGGAAGCGGGCAAAAAGCCCAAGGTATCGGAAATGTGAAGGGGGAGATGTGGGCTCCCCCTTCACATTTATCCTCCTTAAGCCAAGGGCCCTATTAAGCCCTAAGGGCCCTTGGGGGGGTGGCGTTTGAGCTTTGCTGGCTGCTTAAGCGGAAGCCCCTGGAGAGATCCCCAAGGCGCTGGGCCAGGCTTGTGAGGCTCTGGGTGCTCTCCTCCAGGCTTCGAACCAGGGAGGACGCCTCGTGGGCCATGGCCTCCGCGTCCTTGACGGACGCCTGGGCATTTGAGGACTCCGACGCTATGTCCTGCACCGCCTGGGCTATCTCCCCGCTGGAGGCCGCCTGTTCCTCCGCCACCGCCGCCAGGTCCTGGGTGGCGGCGGATATCCCCTTAAGGCTTTCCATGATCCGCTCTATGAGGGACGAGGCATCCTCCGCGGCGGAGAAGGCCTCCCTGGACATCTTGGCGTTGCCCTCCGAGGCGGACTGCACCTGTGCCATGTCCTGGGCTATGCCGTCCGCCAGCTCCGCTATCTGGGACGCCGCCCGGTTGGACTCCTCCGCCAGCTTCCGCACCTCCTCCGCCACCACCGCGAAGCCCTTGCCCGCTTCCCCCGCCCGGGCGGCCTCTATGGCGGCGTTTAACGCCAACAGGTTCGTCTGGTCCGCTATCTGGCCTATCTGGGCCACGAAGGACTGTATCCTGCCCGCCCGCTCCCCCAACGTCTTCACCATGGAGCTGGCCCGCTCCGCCTCCTGGGCCACGGACCGCAGGGACTGGGCCACCCTGAGGACCGCCCGGGCCCCCTCCTCGCCGGAGGATCTGGCGTCCTCCACCGAAGAGGCCATGTCCGTGGCCCTCTGGGCGGACATCTGGGAGCCCGACGCCACCTCCTCGGAGGAGGCGGTTATCTCCTCCTGGGACGCCGCCAGCCGGTCCAGCCTCTTAGATGTGTCGGACACGAGGGACGAGCACCGCTCCATGGCCTCCGACGCCTCCCGGGAGGAGCCGGACACCACCTGGGCGCTGCGGGGAGAGGTCCGACACCGCCTGGGATATGGCCCCCAGCGTCCCCCGGAGGGAGCTCATCATGCCGTAGATGGACCGGGACAGAGCCTCGGTCTCGTCGCCGGTCCTCATGACCAGCTCGTCCTCCCCCATGGAAAGGTCCCCGGAGGCCGCCCGGTCCGCCAGGGCCGAAAGCCTCCTTATGGGGGCCGTTATCCTGTTGGCCCCGAAGAAGACCACCGCCGCCAGCGCCAAGGCCCCCAGCGCCGACAGGAGCACCACGGTGGTCACCAGCCTGTTGGCCTTGGCGTAAACCTCCTCCTCAAAGAGCACCCCCCCAAAGCTCCAGGGGGTGTCCACCCCATCCACCCGAACCGGAGTGTTGATCTTTATGGTGTACCTCTTGGCGGACTCGTTCCACGCCCGCTCATGCCACTCCTCACCGCGGCGGATCCTCTCCAAAAACCTCTGCCCCGAGGGGTCCTTGAGCTCCCCTGCGGGCTTGTTTATCCGCTCCCCGTCCTTGTGGGCCGCCACGATCCCGTTGTAGGACATGAGGCGGGCGAACCCGGAGTCGAAGAATTTAAGGCCCGAGACGATGCTTTGGATCTTGTCCAGCGATATGTCCACCGTCACCGCCCCTATGACCTTGCCCTTGGCCTTCACCGGAGACGACACGGTGGTCATGAGGACCTTCTTCCCCCCCACCGGGTACTCGTAGGGCTCCGTGAGGAAGAGCTTGCCGGTCCTCACCGGCACCAGGTACCAGTCCCCCTCCCCTTCCTTGTCGTAGCCCACCAGGGGCTCGGTCTTGATGGTGCCGCCGTCGTTGTAAACGTAGGGCACGAACCGGCCGGTGCCGTCGTGCCAGGGTTTGTTCACGTAGTCCTGGTCCCGGCCGTCGAAGGCGTTGGGCTCAAACCCGCAGGACATGGCGAAGAAGTCCGGGTGGGATGCCAAGGTTCTAACCAGTATGTTCCGGGCCCCCTCCCGGCTTTGGGCGCCGGACTCCACCATGGCCCCAAGTACCTGGGAAACCTCGTACGCCACGTCCATGGCCCGCTGGAGCTCTTCCTCCACCCTGGCGGCGTCGGCCCTTGAGGCGTAAAGCCCCTCCTTGAGCCCCGCCTCCATGGCGCTCCTCCTCACGTTCACCGCGGTGATGGCGGTTATGCCCCCAAGAACCGCCAGGGCTCCACCTAAGACCACCGCTATGAGCTTCGTCCTTATGCTGCCCTTGACCATCAAAAACACCTCCCGGCCTCCAAAGCGTTGGTTTCGACCTTACCAGGGGCCCTGAAGACGTATGAGATAAAGCCCCTTTGCGAAGCCCCTATTTCCCTGGAACGTCACCGCCCTGCGGACCCCCAATGGCGCCTCTTGGCCTGCAACCCCAGGCGGTTCTTCCGGCTAGGAAGAAAGAAGGGATGACGCGCTCTCACCTCCCGGATTCTCGGAGCAGGGTTTTTCGTGGGAGGGGACGGAACTTTATATTAAGGTTTAAGGACGTCTTAAATTCCCATCCCCCTATGGCTTCGAGGTTTTTGTAGATCGTTTTTGTAGATCAAAGTCGAGATTCCGCCCATGGGATTGGGCTCCGGCCGCGGCTTTTT
This sequence comes from Thermanaerothrix sp., assembly GCA_026417795.1. Lineage (NCBI taxonomy): Bacteria > Bacillati > Chloroflexota > Anaerolineae > Anaerolineales > Anaerolineaceae > Thermanaerothrix > Thermanaerothrix sp. The sequence goes on along the minus strand of JAOACP010000028.1, from coordinate 20,533 downwards.
TATTATATGCTAAACGAGCAATAAATTGCCGTACCGCCTAAGATGCCCCATCCCGGGGCGGACCTTTTCGCCTGCCCACGGGGGATGCGGGGGCTTTTGTTTTCTTCCCTTCCCCGTTCCGCGTCATCCCCTTGGGCGCACATGGGGTGATCTGATTTTTAAATATATTCCAAAGCCTGCCTTGTGTGAAGCGGTTGCCTTAGGCCGCCCTATGGGGCCTCGTCTCCGCCGGGCCTTGGGCCGAGGAGGACCGTTCCTTGTGGCCCCTTGGCACCCGCAGGCTGTAGCGCGATGGCAAGGAAGGTAGGGATAAGGTCAGCATAAATCAAGGTCGATGCACGCTATTTTGCGCCGAGTTTTGCGGCCCCTTGGGGCGGTTTCCCGCTGTCCTGGGTCCTGCCATGCCAGGGCTTTGGGCGTTTGGCGTGCCTTGGCGCCCTCGTGTCTTGCCATGGGCAGCAGCCCCTCTTTGGGGTCGTTGCCCCTTGTCGGTCTTACGCCGCTGCGGCCCCTTGGGGCGGGGTTCCCTCATTGCCGGGTGCCCGTCCATCCCGGCGGCTTGGGGTGTTCGGCGTACCACGGTGCTAGCGCCCAGCTCGCAGGCGCTGGGATCCTTCTTTGGGCCCCTACCCCCTTACCTCGCGTCCCATCATAGGTTGCAGGTCCCTGGGGCTTGAGCTTGGGCGGGCCGGGCGATCCATTATCCAACATGCCACGCCTACCGGTTCCTCCGACGGCCCAAGGGCACCGGAGGACGACAAGAAAGCCCCGGTGGCGATGCGCATTCGACGCCGTCGGCACACAAGACGGGCGTCTAACTTGCGGTTGCCAATTGCCCCAGCCCGATCCCCGGCGGATCGCTGCCCCTTTTTCTGCCACCTTTGGCATTGGCCATGCGAAGGAAAGCGATGGTTCCCTGGCGCCGCAGGCCCCCTGCGGGCATGGCGGATTCCGCTCAGCGGCCCTTCGATCGAAGGCCGCCCCGGGACTTGGCGTTGTGTCTTTGGGGTGAGGCATGAGCGAATCAGCCCGCGTTGGATCTAACGGAAGCGCCGCCAGCGGTTGGGGCGCGCTCAGCCCCTTTGTTTAACGTATTATTTATCTAGCGTGGCGTTGCTTCTTGGGTTTGCATGCCGGCCTGGCCCATGTTTCACGTGAAACATGGGCCTTCCGCCGTCCCATGGTGCGGCCCCATGTGCGACATGTCCTGTTGGGTGCGGGTTTTATGCCCCACGGTATTTTTGGTGGACATCTTTGGCAATGCGTCGTTGGCGGATGCGGTTCAGGCGCGGCTTTTCTGTGGCTGCTGGATAGGCTTTGTTTTTTTATGTTACGGTTTGGGTTTTTAGCGGGGGCTTGGTTTTTGTGTCCTGATCCCTTGGGGACGGGGGTTGAAGCGGCGGTGGAGTTTTTAGCTGCCATGCCGTTTTTTCTTGGTGTCTTGCCTTGGCTTTGGGTTTTTGCGCCATTGGCGCTTGGGTCCTTCTTTGGGGCTTCCTTGGATTGGGCGGGGTCTTTGGCTTCTTAATCTGCCCTTGCGCATCCCTAGGGGGTTCTAACACCCTTGAAAGACAGGTTCTACGGCGCCTGGCGGACTTCTGGCGTAGCTGTCTTGGCTTCGTCAAAGGGTGTTTCTTGTGTTGTCCGTGGCCGCTGTTTTTCAAAGTCGTTATTTTCAAGTTTGATGTAGATGCTGGTATATCGGTCGTAGGCGTCTTTTTTGTGGTTTTTTGGCTGGATCCCCATGGATGTTTTGACGAAGCCCCGGTCTTTGTGCGAGGTTTTGTCCTATCGGGCTTTTATGGATTCGCCCTTGTTTTCATGCCCTCCCGTCTTGCTGGAGGGCATCGCCTAGCCTTGGGATGCCCTAGGCCCCACGCTCCCTTCTCCTCTTCCCATGGCGACGCGATGAAACCACCAGGGCAGATTCCAGCTTTAGCTCCATGGGCCCCTTGCGGCGGTGGGGGGATCGTCCTTTGCCCTGTTGGGGCCATGTAAGGCGATTTAGCCCCCTTCGGCAGGGAGGGAAGGCAAGATTGGAAAATGAGAAAAGGCCGTGCCCCTCCGGCAGGTTTTCAAGTTAAAGCCCCAGGGAGTTCAGGGGCCCATGGGTTGCGTCCTTGCGCCCATGGAAGGCCTTCTAGGGCTTCCGCATGCCTGTTTGGCCTTTGTCCGGTGGTTTTTATGGCCTACAAGGGCGGGCGATTATCTTGACCAATATAGACCTTGTGGGGTGTGGTAGTATAATCTTCTCCTGTCCCCTGGTGGGAAGCGGGTTTTTTAAGCCATATGCGCCGTGGGGGATACGAGAGTGGGAGGTGCGGTCCGTTGGATATGGACAAGGATGCGGGGCATGTGATCTGTTCCGATAGGATAAGGCCCATAGCGGAGGCGTTGGTGAGGAAGTACCCGGAGCTTGGGCACGTGGAGGTGGACAAGATCCTCTTCGTGCTGAACAGAAAGTCCCGGGGCAGCAAGAAACGGGTGGTTTTGGCCAAGACCAGCAGGATGCCGGCCAAGTGGCGGGAAATACTCTATCAGCTGGGGGCGGTGGAATACCAGTACGTGATGGAGTTCTTCGAGAAGACCACCTCGGTGCTGGACGAAAACCAGATGATAGCCCTGGTTTATCGGGAGCTCCGCCGGATAGGCAAGAACGGCGACGTGGCTCCCCCGGACGTGCACGAGTGGTACAACGTGCTGATGGGGCTGGGCAGGCGCTGGTTCTACCCCGACGCCACTTGCCCGAACCTGCTGAGCGACGACGTGGACTGGAAAAAGCTCATGGGGTCCGCTTACGAACCCCCCTTGCCGCCGGAGTAAAAGGCCAAGGGATGACAAGGGGACGACAACGCCACGCTACAGTCTGACACTGGGAATACAAAACCCCCGGATACCACAGAGAGCCAAGAGCGTGTCCGGGGGTTGATCTATTTTGACCTAGAGTTGCCTCTACCCCTCCCATGGAGGAGTTAGGGACCTGTTTTTAAAAGCTTATGGCGGTATTTTGGGGGTTAAGGCTAAAAAACGCGCATTCTCGGCCTTATGGTTTAAAAAATCAAACTTGGCTTCCCTGAACCCCATGGTCCCCTTGGGGGCGGTTTTTCTCCAGGGGGGACGCCAAGAGCTGTATCTCCCCGAATCGGCAAACCACCTCCCCATGGTAGGATACCTGGTCCAGGAACTTCTCGAGGGCCCCCTTCATCTCCTCCGGTATTATGCCCGAGGCCTCCAGCTTTTCCCGGTAATTCCAACGGATCGCGTCCCCCCTAAGTCCCATGCGGTGCCACCAATGCCGGAGCTGGTCCTCCTTTGAGTAGTCCAGGGTGAAGCTCACCGGCAGACACCGCTCCAACACCACCCGTTGGCAGCCCTCCAATGCCGCCTTGGCCGCCAGGTTGTAGGCGTCTATGAGCCCCCGGACCCCCAGCTTTATGCCCCCGTAGTATCGAACCACCACCACCGCCACCTGGGACATGCCGGAGGACAGGATGGCGTTCAAGATGGGCCTCCCGGCGGTTCCCGAGGGCTCCCCGCCGTCGGAGAAGCCCTCGTCCCGCCTTGGGAAATGGGTCTTGTAGGCCCAACAGTAGTGGGTGGCCCGGGGGTAATCCTCCTGCACCTCCCTTAGAAGGTCCTTCATGGCCGTGGAGTGGTCGAAGGGGATCGCCACCCCGATGAAGCGGGACCGCTTTATGGCCAGCTCCTCAACGTGGGGTTCCAACGGGGATTCTATGATCTCCAACCCATCACCCCCAGGCCTCCGCCAGAGCCCTCCGGGTCTCCTCCAGCGCCTCGGGGATGACCTTCACGTCCCCTATCACGGGCATGAAGTTGCAGTCCCCGTTCCACCGGGGCACCAGGTGAAGGTGAAGGTGCCCCGGCAGGCCGGCCCCAGCGGCGGCCCCCAGGTTCATCCCCACGTTGAAACCATGGGGGTTCATGACCCTTCGCACCAGCCCAAGGCACTTGACCTGCAGCTCCCAGAGCTCAGCGCCCTCCGGGGCCTCCAGGTCCTCCGGATCCCCCACGTGCCTTATGGGGGCTATGAGCAGATGTCCCGGGTTGTAGGGGAAACGGTTCAATATCACAAGGCACCGCTCCCCCCGGTGCACCAGAAGGGGGTCCCCCTTGGCGCCGGCGTTGCAAAGGAAGCAGCCCTCCTCCTGGACCCCGCCGGACTTTATGTAGGCCATCCGCCAAGGGGCGAATATCACGTCCCGATTCGCCAAGTCCCCCACCCCCTATTTCCCGGGAAATATCAGCCCACGGTGTTGGTCTATGAGGGCCAGGATCTTGTGGGCCTGGGACTTGTTGAGGTTCCGGAGGTGAAGGGTCAGGGAGTCCGACTTGCCGGACATGCCTATCTCCACCCCGAACTGATCGGCGAACTCGTAGGGGTAGTGGTTTATGGCCCTTGGGGTCCTCTCCCCCTTGTCCGACTCACCCCCCTGGGACTCCATTCGCCGCACCACATCCTCGGTCTGTCGGACGCTAAGGCCCCTCTGGACCACCGCCCGGGCCACCTCCTCCATCTGGCCCCGATCCTGGAGCCTAAGTAGCGCCCTGGCGTGTCCCTCCGTGATGGCCCCGGAGGACAACAGGGCCTTTACGGAGTCCGGGAGCTGCAGGAGCCTCAGCTTGTTGGTCACCGCGGAACGGCTCCAACCCAGCCTCTCCGCTATGGCCTCGTGGGTGGAGGAGAACTCCTGTATGAGCTCGTTTATGCTCTCCGCCACGTCCAGGGGGGACAGGTCCTCCCGCTGGAGGTTCTCCACCAGCGCCGCCTCCCGCATGGCCCGCTCGTCCATCTCCACCACCCGGACGGGCACCTGCTGCACCCCCGCCCTCATGGCGGCCCTCCAACGGCGCTCACCCGCCACTATCTGATAGGTGTCGTCTCCCTTGGGGCGCACCAGCAGGGGCTGAAGCACCCCGTGGACCTTTATGGACGCCGCCAGTTCGTCGATGGACCCCTCGCTTATGACCCTTCTGGGCTGGAAGGGGTTGGGCTCCAGGGCGGAACAGGGCACCCGTTCCTCCCGCTGCCCCGCCGGCCCCTCGGCCTTCAAAGGCGCCCCGTCCGCCGGTTTCTTGGACGCCGCCGGGGTATCCGGCGCCAACGCCGCCGGCTCGTCCTGCTTCGTTGGGATCAGGGAAGAAAGCCCCCTGCCAAGTCCTCCTTGCTTTGCCATTAGTCCTACCTCCCTTGTGTTTCTGTCTTGCACATCCGCCCACGGTAGGGGCCAGTTGACCCTCCGACTTATGGGGCGCCTATAGACGCCCCAGCACCTCCTGGGCCAGCTCCACGTAGGCCTGGGCCCCCTGGCTGCTGGGGTCGTAGGTCACCACCGGCATGCCGTAGCTGGGGGACTCGCTCACCCGCACGTTCCTTGGGATTATGGTGTCGAAGGTCTCCTTGGGGAATCGCTGGCGCACCTGTTCCGCCACGTCCCTGGATAGACGGGTCCTGTTGTCGTACATGGTTAGTATGATTCCGAAGAGGTCGATGGAGGGGTTCAGGTACTGGCGCACCAGGTCTATGGTTTTAAGCAGCTGCGACAGCCCCTCCAAGGCGTAGTACTCGCACTGAATTGGCACCACGAACTTGTCCGCCGCCACCAGGGCGTTTAGGGTGAGAAGCCCTAAGGATGGGGGGCAGTCCACCAGCACCAGGTGGTATGAATCGAACTGCTCCCGGAACTTCCTAAGCCTGGACTCCCGACTGATGGCGGAGGACAACTCGATCTCCGCACCCGCCAGGTCTATGGTGGCGGGCAGCACCCACAGGTTGTCTATGTCCGACTGCACCACCACCTGCTCGAACTGGGCATCCCCCAACAACAACTCGTAAACGCTCTTGGACAGAGAGGAACGGTCGATACCGATCCCGGACGTGGCGTTCCCCTGGGGATCCATGTCCACCATCAAAACCCTCTTCCCCTGCATGGCTATGGCCGCCGCCAGGTTCACGCAGGAGGAAGTCTTCCCCACCCCCCCTTTTTGGTTCGTAAGGGCCAACACGGTCATTTCGCAACCCTCCCCGCTGGGTATGGTTTCACGTGAAACATTATAAACCAATTCGCAAGAGCGGGGTACGCCGACGAGGTTCTTGTGGGTCCCGGGGCGGCATTTCCCGGGAAATAGCCCAAGGGGGCCGCCGCCTACGGCCAGGAGTCGGCCCTTTGGTCGAAGATCCGGTCTTGTGGTTTTTGCGCAACCCCCGAGAGTTCGTGGCGGTTCGCGACGGAGCTTTTGGGTGTTTGTGTTTTGAGTTTGCATCTGTGAGCAGTTGTCGTTTCCCGGCCGAGTTCTTGGGGCATGTGCCGGGGTCTTGTTTGCTTGGCGTCGACGCGTCGGCAGACGGCTCGGGGCCAAGTCCTCTGTGTGTTTCTTGGAGGATTTTCGAGGGTTGGCGAGGACTCGGAGTTGCCTTGGAGTCTTTTTGATCTTTGCTCGCTAACGGCGGCATCCCACCGAAGGGGGTCGGGTGTCGTGGTTTGGGGCGGTGAATTTTCACTGTTCTGGGCCATGCCCAGCCTTCCTTAGGGCAATCCGCATTCCGTGGGCGGTGGCCTTGGAGTCGGCATACCCTTGTCGAATGAGCCCTTCGAGGTGCGCTGGTAGCCCTTGGGTCGGCCCCCTTGGCTTACCCCGTTGGGGTTGCGGTGCCGCCCGGCCCTTGTGTTTCGGGTTTGGGTTTAGATGTGGATGGCGAGGCCGGAGCCCAGGGGCCGCCCTTCTTGCTCGAAGGGATGCTCCTTGCTTTCTTTGAGACAGGGCTTTGGATTTCCCAGGCCCCCTCTTTTTAGGAGCGCCCTAGCGGTCCTTCTTCTCGTCTTGCCTTTACCGGACTTTGTCCTTTTAGTATCATTTATGCCGCATGGGCCTATGTGGGCCCGTGGGCCGGCGTTTTGCCATGGGGAGTAGTCGGGGTTTGGTTGTCCTGTTTTTCCGGGGCTCGGGCGGCCGTGGGAGAAGGGCGGGGTCTTTTTTTGTCCTCTGCTGCCATCTTCCCCTCCCGTTTGCGGCCTGGAATTGTAGCAGTTGGGCGAGGTATCAGCCGGGGGTTCCTATTCTTTGTTGCCCATCGTGGAGCAGAGGCCCTGTAGCTTCGACTCCTTGCGTCAGGCGGCGCCTCGTGCTTAGCGTCGATCGAGGGCCAGCCCTCCTTGCCGCGCTGAATCGGCTTCGTTCCGCTGGGGCGAATGTTCGACTTGGCGCGCCCGAGGGGTCTTGGTTGGTTGTGGTCTTCGTTGGCGGATGGAGGTTGCCTTTGGTTTGAGTCCTTGCGGTGCTGCCGCCGCGTTGGATGGCGCGGGTTTCACGTGAAACCGGGGCTGGCGTCATTTCCCGGGAAATGGGGGGTTGCCATGGGATGGCTTGGGCGCTTCTGCGAGTTCGCCTCCTCGGCGGCGGATGGTGCCGATGGGGTGTTTGGCCTGGGGGTGAACCATTCCTGGGTGTCGTCCCGCTTTCTTGGCGTGGGGTGGTCTTCCGAGGGGGGCTTCCTTGGTCGGAGGTGGTTTAAGGGGCTGCCCCCAAGGGTTCCCCTGCCGTCCCTCTTTCCCCTTCTGGGGGCGGGGGACTCCCGTCGAAGGGCCCTGGGCCTTGCGGCCATGGACTCCCTGCTGCCCCGACCCTCCGAGGGGGTCTTGTTGGGGGACTACCTGGCGTCCCGCCGGGGCAGGGGCGCGGTTGTGCTGGGGAGGTCGGAGCTAACCTCCCTTCTTCGGATGGAACTGTCGGTGGAGTGCGTGGTGGTTGACCGCCCCGGCAGGGAGGACGAGGTGGGGCGCTGGTGGTCCCATCTCCTGCGTTTCGGGGCCCCCATGCTTTGGGTGCTGCCCGAGGCGGTGTCCTGGATGCCCTGGTGCTTGCCGCCCGGAGGGCTTGATGTCTTCGAAGAGGTCATCCTGGGGCCTGACCCCTATCCTCCCATGGGGAGCCTTTATGGGTCCCTCGGGGTCACCGCCTGGGTCTTCCACAGGTGGAGGAACGACCGGGATGTCCTCTCCTGGATGGTGAGGGGTGGGCATCTGATGGACATGGAGGGCTATTCCTTGGAGGTGTGTTTCGCATGATCGGGCGTAGGGGCAAGAGGTTGGGAGGTCTTGGCGGGTTGGCGCTGGCCCTTCTATGGGTTCTTCGTACCATGAGCGTGGCGGAGGCTCCGGTGGAGGGGCTGGTGGTGGATGTGTTGGACGGCGACACCGTGAGGGTTCGCCTCTCCGGAGAGGTTAAGACCCTTCGCTACCTTTATATAGACACGCCGGAAATGCACCATCCCCAGCGGGGGGAGGAAGAGTTCGGGGAGGCGGCGGCGGAATTTAACAGGAAGCTGGTCATGGGGCGTGTCATAAGGATCGAGTTCGACAAGGAGCGGGAGGATAAGTACGGGAGGCTCCTTGGGACCCCCATGGTCAACCTCGGGGGCCGTTGGGTGCGGGTCAACGAGGCCTTGGCTTCCAGGGGGCTTGGGCTCGCCATGGTGGTTTCACCGAACGACTCGGGGGCTTGGCGGATTAGGGGTGCGGTGCTGGAGGCAAAGGAGAAGGGCCTTGGGCTGTGGGGGCCCAGCAAGGATGGGTCAAGGGGGTTCACCGAGGCCCAGGTGAAGGCCTTCGCGGGCAAGCTTCGCGGCCGTTGGATCCGGGCGGAGATCCGGGTTAAGAAGGTGGCCCGCTCAAGGGGAGGGTCGGTCCGCATCTTTGGGGACCGGGGGTTCCTGCACCTTTTGAGCTATCCGGGGGTTTATGACTTCTCCTCCATATCCCCTGGGGACCGGCTCGTCATATGGGGCTGTCTTACCGCTTCGTCAAGGGGGTGGCACATCCGGTGGGTAGATCCCGCCCAGAAGATGAACTAGGGATCAGGGCTATTCGAAGGGGGATTGGGGCAGGAGCCTTATGGGGATCCTCCACCCAGTTAGATCCTCCGGCTTTGTGGGCTGGGCTGAACCGGTGACGTCCAAGAGCACTCTCTTGAACCCGCCTTCCAGAAGTCTGTCCCTCACGGGCTCCCAGCCCCAACGCCTGTCCGAAAGGGGCTTCAGCACCACCGTGTCGGGGTCCATCAGGACCAAAGAGTACATCCCAAGGGCGCTCTGTTGCGCCTCCCCAAGGACCTTCAGCCTTCCTAGGTGCTGGACGCTGAGTTTGAGCCCCGGGGATATCATGTGGGTCAGGCATTTTACCCCCCGGTAGCCCTCCCATCGCAGGCCCATCATGGATAGAGCCCCTATGGCTTCGGCCTTCCCTATGCCGTGGTCCCCAAGGGGCACCATGACCCGGTCCTCGGAACAGGCCCTGGTGCCGAACTTCTGGGTTCTCAGGGTCTCCACCGTGAGGGGGTCGCATATTCCCCATCGGTCCGGCAGGGCCGCCGCCACCGCCCGGTGAATGGCCTTTCTGCACCGGTAACAGCGATCCGGTTGGTTTTTCAGGATCTCCTGGATCTCATCCTCCCTGATCCTCACCCTAATAGTTTGACCCCTAAACTCTAGGGCCCATCGGGCGGCGAACTCCAGGGCCCCCTGGTGCCAGAGGGGGGACTCTACGAGGATCAGCTTGACCCGATCCTTGCCCATAACCTCTTCGGCGATCCTGGCCAACAACACGCTCCCGGGACTTCCGGAGAATATTATCCCAACCCCCTTTAGCCGGGAGGATTCGAGCTCTTCCCTTACTCCTTCAAGCCCCTTAGCCAATCTGGTTTCCAATTTTAAACCCGCCTTTCCCGTGATAAAATCTAACGGTCCCGTGGAGGGATGTTTCGTATTCTAAGCTTAAAAAAAGAGAGGTGGTCCCATGAGGGGCTTCAAGGTCCTGGCGGTCCTGGTTGGTGCCTTTGCCGCCATCGCCCTTGCGGCGGTGCCCCTGTCCACGGCGCTTCGCAAGAGCGACCTATACAGCCGCCACGTTCAGGACGCCCTGTCCCGGGGTCTTAAGGACTCCTTCGGGGGCTCCATGGCGGCGGGAGCCTTCTCAGGGAACCCCCTTGCGGGTTACGACGCGTCGGATGTGGTGGTAAGGGATTCCCGGGGCCGTACCATCCTTAAGGCCCGAACCCTGCGGCTTACCCTTTCGCTTCTGGATCTTGTGAGGGGGAAGCCTAGGCTGTCTTCGGTACAATTTTACTCCCTCCAGGGGGATTTGGACGTGATGAGGTCCGTTCGAACCAAGGGAAAGTCCGGGGAGAGGATGCCCTTCGATGAGATAAGGTTGAGGGATGGGGTGCTAACCACCTCCCAGGGCCCCCTGGTCATAGAAAGGGGGAGGCTTCGCTTTCCCCAGGAGGGGTACCGGTTCTCGCTGGAAGGGACCTTCGCCGGCGGTCCCATATCCGCCAAGGGGGAGGTCTTAAGGGTTCAAAATTCCAGCGCCTTACAGCGGGACGTGTCCTTGGAGCTCAAGCTGCATGGGGGAGAGTTGGAGGTGCGGGGGACCCTGGAAAACCCCATGGAGCTATCCGGTTCCGTCAGGGGGATTGAAATTCCCAAACTTAGGAGCCTCCTCTGGGCCCTCGGCAGGCGGTACGGTTGGATGAACTCCCTGGAGGGGCGGATCTGGACCGATTTTGACCTGAAGGGAACCCCGTCGGCGCTGGTGGCGGACGGCAAGGGGCGGGGGGAGGATTTGAATTTAAATGGATATTTAATAAAATCTCTTCGGGGGCCTTGGACCCTGTCGAGCAAAAGGCTTACCTTGATGGTGGATGAAGGGGAGATGAACGGGACCTCCCTCTCCGGCAGGGTTTACCTTCAGATGGGAAGCCCTTGGAGCTTGAGGCTTCGGCTTTCCGGGGGGCCCTTTGGTCTGGAGGCCTGGCGCAAGACCTTTCCTTGGCTTGAGGCGTCCAAGGGGGTCATGGAGGAGGTGTCCGCGGACCTGGTCTACTCCGGCGGGAAGCTATCGGGCAATGTGAACGCCTCTGGGGCGGCGGTCACCCTGGCGGGGGAGGCCCTTAAGAACCTTCGACTTAAGGCGCAGATCTTACCCTCCGGCACGGGGCTTTCGGGATCCGCCAAATGGACGGGGATTGATGCCTCCTTCTCCGGCAGCTTGCAGGGCCACAGGCTGTCCATAGGAGGTCCCTTTCGGGGCTTGGACATTGGGGTGTTGAAGGGCCGTTTCCCGGATCTGGCGGGGTTGGAGCCCAAGGGTGTTTTAAGGGGCACCTTCAAGCTTTCCTATTCAAAGGAAAAGGGGTTGGGAATAGGGCTCATCTCCTCCGGGGGGACCGTTGAGATGACCCTTGGGGGCAAGAGGGTGAAGATGGAGGGGATCTCCCTGGATGGGGAGTTTCTAAGTTCCAAGGGGCTTCTCAAGGTGTCAAACCTGGCCTTTGGGTTAATGGGCGGGATGTTCTCCCTGTCCGGATCCATTACGGACCTTCGAGGTCGGGGGGAGATTGTGGCCCAGGGGGCTTTCAAGGGCCTTCCGGCGAAGCAGTTCCTGGGGGATCCGGCGTCGGGCGAGCTGGCCGGCAGGTTCACCCTGAGGGGCAGCAGGAGATCTCCGGTGGTTGTCTTCGACGCGTCTGGGAACGTGTCCCTGAATGGGGTTCCCATAAGGAATCTCGGCCTTAGGGGTGTGAGCCATGGAGGCGGCGGGATTGAGGGCCTGGAGGTGCGGGGCACCGCCTTCGGCGTCCCTTTTTCGCTGAAGGGGGAGGCCAAGGAGGGGCAGGTGAACCTTTCGGGCTCGGTGCCGTCGGTGCCCCTGGAGGCATTGGGGGCCCTGGATGGTTTGGGGTCTAAGCTTAAGGGGCCCGTGTCGTTGGGCATCCGGGTCCGCGGAGGAGGGAACTCCTTCCAGGCCTTCGTCCAGGTTTCCGGAAGATCCATATGGGCCTTGGGCCTTCCGGTGAGAAACCTGTCCGGGGAGGTTCGCGTATCCAAGGGCCGCTGGGAGATCCCCTCCATGGCGGGGGAGCTCTTGGGCGGCGGGGTGAACCTTTCGGGCGCCTCCGGGGGAGAGGGTTTGAGGTTGAAGGCCGCCGTGAGGGACATCTCCATCGGGGCCAAGGGATCTCCCCTGGAGGGTTTGGGTCGGGGTAAGTTCTCAGGCGTCGTGACGGTCTCCTCCAAGGACGGCAGGGAGGAGATAGCCCTTAAGGGTAAGGTGGAAGGGCTCTCCTTCAGCGGTGTTTACTTAGGCGGCGTCCACATCTCCGCTCGGGGGGACCGGCGGGCGCTGGTGATCGAGTCCGCCACCGCTTCCATGGGAGGGGGCAGCATATCCGCCAAGGGCCGGCTGATCCTGGATGGAGACGTGCCATCCCTTGCCCTTTCGGTGAGGGGTAAGGGAGTTGACGTGGAAGACGCGCTGGGCAAGCTCCGGTTCGGCGGGGTGCCCCTGTCGGGGGTGGCGGATCTTGCGGCGGAGATAACCTATAAGAAGGGCCTTTCCGGTGGAGGCGTGATGACCTTCAGCCCCCTGGTGGTGAGGGGGCTGAAGGTGGATAACCTGAGGCTCCCGTTCTATTATGGGGGCGGTTACCTGGTGGTGGAGGACGGACGGGGCAGCGCCTACGGGGGGGCGGTGAGGCTGCAGTTTTCCCGGGAAATGGCCTCCACCAAGTACGGGGGCAACCTGTGGGTTGAGGGCTTCGACCTGGCGGGGGTATGGGAGGATCTGTACCCGGGCAGGAAGCTGAAGGGGGCCGGCAAGGGGAACCTCACCCTCTCGCTGCAGGGGGACGTGAACCGGACCAGCACCAAGCGGGGCCGTGGGAAGCTGTCCCTGCGGGACGGGAGCTTCTGGGGGTTTGAGCCCGCCATGGAGGCCGCCATTGGGGGCAAAAAGGTATCCTACAAGGATCTTGGGGTCTCCTGTGAGCTCGAAGGGGCGGACCTCTTTATATTGCCCGGCAGCCGCATATCCTCCCCGCCGGGGGACCGGCTTTACCGGTACATGATGTTCGACGGCTCCGTGTTCGGTGCCGGGGCCCTGGACATCAACTGCTACGGCAACCTAAACTCCCGGGGGCTTAACGCCATTGCCGGAGTGATAGGCGGGGTGGTCTCCGCTGGATTGAACACCCAGTCGTTGTTGCGGAACGTGTTGAGCGGCGCCATCGGGGGTTGGGCCAGCGGACAGTTCCGGGACGTGTCCTTTCAGGTGAAGGGCACGGTATCCAACCCAACCATAAGCAATCTCAAGGTCTACTCCCCCAGCCGGCCCAGGGAGACGGGCCCCTCGGGAGGAACCAAGAAGGACGAGCGGGAGATCAGGCTTAACATAGAGGTCCCCACCGGCGGTTCCAGCGGGGACCATGTGGGCGGTCAGATACAGGAACAGATAATAGACAACCTGTTTAACATATTGGTGCCCCAGGGGCAGGAACAGGGGGAGTAGCCCTTACAGGTTTTTAACCTCCTCCAAGTGTTGCTCCAACACCTGGAGGAGCCGGTGGGAGTCCACGTTCCCGCCGGAGATGATTATCCCAACCTTCAGTCCCCTTAGGTCCATGGCCCCCTCCAGCAGGGCCGCCACCCCCACCGCCCCGGAGCCCTCAACCACCTGGTGGTGATGGTGCAGGAGGAACGCCATGGCCCTCCCGATGGAGACCTCGGTCACCTGCAGCATCCCCGCCATGCGGGTCTTGGCCAGGTCCAAAAGGCTCTGGGGGATGTACCCCGCAAGGCCGTCCGCCAGGGTGGGAAGGTACTCCACGTCTTTTACTACCCCGTCCTCCCAGGACACCACGTATGGGTTGGACGCCTCGGACTGGACCCCGTATACCCGGATGCCGGGGCGCAGGTGGCAGGCCGCCAGGGCTACCCCGTTCATGAGCCCTCCTCCGCCGGCGGGGACTATTATCACGTCCAGATCCGGCTGGTCCATCATCATCTCGATCCCTATGGTGGAGGCTCCACATACTATGTGATGGTCCTCGAAGGCGGAGATGAACTCCATTCCCTCCTGCCTGGAGAGCCTCAAGGCTTCCTCTTCCGCTTGGTCGTAGGAGCCCTCCAGCACCTTTAGCTCCACCCACTGTCCTCCGAGCCTTGATATGGCCTCCTTCTTCGTATCAGGGCACGTGGAGGGCACGCATATGACGGCCTTAACCCCTAGGGAGTTAGCCGCCATGGCGACCCCCTGGGCGTGGTTGCCGCTGGAGGCGGTCACCACCCCTTTGGCCCTCTTCTCCTGGTCCAGGCTGTGCATCTTGAAGAGGGCCCCCCGGACCTTGAAGGCCCCGCATAGCTGCTGGTTCTCCCATTTCAGGTATACCTGGGCGCCGGTAAGGGCGCTTAAGGGCTTGGAGATCTCCGTGGGGGTGTGCCTTACCCGGAGCTTCAGAAAACGGTACGCCATTAGTGAATCGGTGATGGATGGGTTTATGGGCAGCTTGTTCAATTTTTTTAATCTCCTTTAACCAGTTCTATTTCGTATAATAATAGCCTAAAAGGGGGTGCGGTTCCAGTGGAGAGGGTTTTGATCTTGGGAGGCGTAAGGAGCGGCAAGAGCCGCCTTGCGGAGTCCCTGGTGAGGGCCGAAGGCCCGGTGCTTTACTGCGCCACCGCGGAGGTGTTGGACCGTGAGATGGATGAGCGGGTGAGGCTTCATCGGATGAGGCGTCCTGCGGGGTGGCTCACCTGGGAGGGGCGTCCCGAGGAGTTGGAGGCGGCCGTAAGGTCCTTCGATGGGGACGTCCTGGTGGATTGTCTTACCCTTTGGCTCAGCCGGATCTGCCTTGCAGATCCCGCCTTTGACGGTCCCCTGGAGGGCTGGAGGGATCTTTTTGGCAGGGCCCTTGGGATGACGGAGGCCCTCTTCAGGGCCCCCGTCAAGGGACGGATGGTGGTGGTGTCCAACGAGGTGGGCTTCTCCCTGGTGCCCACTAACCCAATGGGTCGGCGCTTCCAGGAGCTCCAGGGAACGGCCAACTCTTTGGCGGCGGGGTTTTGCCACCGGGTGGCTTTGGTTGCCGCGGGGATACCCATATGGCTGAAGGGATGATGGGATACCTCTTCTTCATACCCCGGGGCTTTTCGGTCATGTGGAACCTGCTTACCCGGCTGCCAAGGCTTGGGGATCGGTACCCGTCGGAGGACCAGCCGGGGGTGCTTGCCATGGCCCCACTGGTGGGGGGATTCATGGGCCTTGCGGTGGGGGCGGCGGTCCTTGGTATTCGAGATGGGGCGCCGGACCTCTTGGTGGGGGCCATTTCGGGAGGGGCTTACGCCCTTTTGGGCTGGTCGCTGCACTTAGATGGGTTCGCGGACCTATGGGACGGCCTTGGCTCCGGCCGAAGGGGCGAGGCCATGCGGGAGGTCATGAAGGACAGCCGCTCCGGCGCCTTCGGGGTCATGGGATTGGCGTTCGGCCTTTTAATCTGGTGCTCCGCCTGCGGGGATCTGCATGGCCTCCGCCTGCCCCTGGGGCTAGCCCTAGGCGGCGCTTTGGGGCGGTTTTCCCTCCTGGTCTGTGCCTTCTTTGGGAAATACCCTTGGGGCTCGGGGCTTGGCAGGGTCTTTGTGGGGCGGATCAAGCTGCGCCACCTGGCCCTTGGGACACTCTGGTGCGTCCCCTTCGGGGCCTTTGCCCCGCCGCGTCTTATCGTGGGGCTCATGGGCTTCACTGGCCTTTTGGGGGCCCTGGTGGCGGTTTGGATGAACCGAAGGATGGGTGGAGTTAACGGAGATGTGCTGGGGGCCTGTGAAGTTCTGGCTGAGATCGGGGTTTTGGCGGCTCTTGCGAAATTCATGTAGCCCTTGAATTCACATCACATATGGTAATTTCCCCTTAAATGTCATATAATCTTCCCCCGGCCCCCATGGCTTCAACAAAATTAAAATCAAAGTAAGTCATGGGGTCTCAAAGACGAGGAAGGGGGCTTTGAAGTGTCGTTGAGGTTGGGTTTCTTGCATTTCCGGGCCGGGGGTAAGCTCTTGTCGCGTTGGCTTCGTTCCGCCCTGTGGGGCCTTGCCCTATGGGCTTTAAGCGCCTTGTGGAGCGGGTCTTCCGGGGTGCTCTTGGCCTTTGATGGTGCGGCGATGGAGAATCTGGGGCGTTTTAGCGGCTCAAGCGGCCTTTTAGCTCCCCTGGAGGGCGAGGGAACCTGGTATGAGGGGATCCACGGGGCGGCGTCCCATGGCGTCCGAAGCCCCAGGGAGCTTTCCAGGGCGGAGCTCAACAAGTTGAAGAAGGTGCTTAACAAGGACAAGGATAAAGATAAGAAGCTTCCCCCGAAGAAGAAGTAGCTTTTTGGGGCGGCTCCGGCGGTTTTGCTTTTAATGATTTTAATGCCCTGTGGAGGTTTTGCTCCCATCCACTGGCTTTGCTGGTTGCATGGAGCTCTCCGGAGCTAGTGGGGGCGTGGCCCCTTGGGGCTAGAAATTTAGAGTTTTGTAATTTTGGAAATTGGCCTTTGATTTGGGCCTTTGGGCGGTTCTTGTGGGAGATCCGGGTGTGCTGGTGTGGGTCATGTCCATGGCTTCGGCGTTTTTGATTTTACGGGGCCATGCCCCCCGTGGGGTCATGTTGGCGCCGGCCCCTTGAGGTTTGGCGGTAGAGGGCGTAACCAGAAACCAAACCCCATGGGGGCCCTTGGGTTGAGCCGTGGGTTTGTCAGTCGTCCTGGCGGGTTGGCCTTACCGGAGATATTGCGCTGATAAGACAAGTGGGGATAGAACGCAATCCTTTCCCGGCCCCCGGGGCCTTAAGGATTTTGGATTTTACATTTTAGATTGGCAAAGAAGACGAGTTCCCTTCGGGGGATGATGCCGGAAGCGAAGCTGCGCCATCCTCGAAGCTTAGGTAGTTTGTGGACATTGGCCTAGGCCATTTGAAGACGGGATGGCAGCGCTTCCCTCTTGCCCCAAGGACGGCGTCTTCACCTCAAAGGCTTTTAGGGTCGTTGGGGTGGAGGGTTGTTTGGGACTTTAGTTGAACTATGTGGCGGCGCCCTGGGCGGATGATTTTTATGAGGGGAGTTGTGCTTAAGTGCCGTTGATTCGTTTGTTTTCGCCGTGCGTTGGCGGCCTCATGGCGGGGGCCTTGTTGGCCTTTGGGCTGTGGATCGGTCCATGCTCCGCCTTGGCGGGGGAGAAGATAGCCTTTTGGGACATCCAGAGGAAGGGGGCCAACTTCTTCAACCACGAGCCCACGGAGGAGTGGTTCGACGCCGCCAAGGCCCTTGGGGTTCAGTGGGTCAGGCTGGCTTACGACAAGTGGGACGGGGAGGGGCGGGACTTCCTCCTTAAGGACGCGGACCGCTACCGGGGGCTCTCCCGGGCGGATCTCAATAAGCTGAAGAAGGTGCTTCGCTGGGCCCAGGAGAGGGGCATCAAGGTGGTCATAGCCCCCTTGACCCTTCCGGGCAGCCGCTGGGCCCAGAACAACGGCGGCGTAAGGGACATGAGGCTTTGGCGGGACATTGCCTACTGGGCCCAGGCGGAGGCCTTCTGGAGGGACCTCGCCAGGGAGCTTAAGGACAACCCAGCGGTGGGGGGGTACAACATAATAAACGAGCCGGTGCCGGAGTTCCGTTCCGGCCTTGAGGAGACCGCTTCGGTGGAGGAGTACAGGGCCTGGTACCGGAAGCATCGGGGGACCCCTTCGGACCTCTTCGAGTTTTACAGACGGGTGATAGCCGCCATAAGGGAGGTGGACGGGGATACCCCCATAATGGTGGACTCCGGGTATTTTGCAAGGCCCGACGCCTTCACCTACTGGCCCTCGGCCCTTGAGGACCGGAAGGTGCTGTACGCGGTGCACATGTACGAGCCCTACGAGTTCACCAGCCACCGGAACTTCTCTGAGCGCAAGGGGTTCTCCTACCCCGGAGAGGTTCCCTACGGGGGCAAGGTGGAGAGGTGGGACCGGTCAAGGCTCCAGAGGTACTTCGAACCATTTCTTCGATGGGCCGAGGAGAACCGGATACCCCCCAACCGGATGGTGGTGGCGGAGTTCGGCTGTTACAGGAGGAACAAAGGGGCGGAGCGGTACTTCGGGGATCTCATATCCTTCATGAACCGCCGGAAGCTCCACTGGGCCTTTTACGCCTTCCGGGAGGACCAGTGGGACGGCATGGACTACGAGATAGGCGCCGGGGGCCTTGGGGAGTCCTACTGGAAGGCGGTGGAGAAGGGCCTTAAGCCGACTCCGCCGAGGAAGGACAATCCCCTCTTTGAGGTGATAAAAAGGGAGTTCCGGCGTCCCTAGGGCTTTGGGGCCGAGGGACGCTAAGACCCGCGGGGGCCTTGGGGGCCCCGTTTTTTTATGTCTTTATGAACTTCTTTAGGGGCTTGACAGGCCGGGGGAGTTGGTGTAAATAAAAACCGTTTCAATTTGGCTGCCCTTGAATCCCGGGAGGGGGTAGAATGGCAAGGGCCCTTTGAATTGAATACAGGAGGAAGAGGAGGAGGATGAGAGGCATGAAGACCCACGACAACCTGATGAGCGCCTTTGCGGGAGAGTCCCAGGCCAACCGCAAGTACCTGGCCTTCGCCAAGGTGGCGGAGAAGGAGGGGCACCGTCTGGCGGCAAAGATGTTCCTTGCCGCGGCGGAGGCGGAGACCATACACGCCCACGGGCATCTCAAGGCCGCTGGAGGCATAGGGGACACCGCGTCGAACCTCAAGGCCGCGGTGGGCGGCGAGACCTACGAGTACACCCAGATGTACCCCCCCTTCATCGAGGACGCCAAGGCGGAGGGCAACGATGAGGCGGTGAGGACCTTCACCTACGCCAACGAGGCGGAGAAGGTGCACGCCAAGCTCTTCCAGGAGGTGCTGGACAAGCTGGGCACCGACGACGGGGACGAGTTCTTCGTCTGCACCGTCTGCGGCCATGTTCACAAGGGCAAGGAGGCCCCAGAGGAGTGTCCCATATGCCGCTCCAAGTCCGGGGCTTACAAGATGGTTTAAGCCAAGTCATACCGGGATCTTAGTACCTAACCCATTACATTGGTCTCCTTCTTGTGGCTTGCGGAAGGTCCGGCGCTCCCCCGGGCCTTCTTTTTTTTGCATCCCCTCCCCCTTTACAGACCCCCTTTTAGGTCATAACATTGCCCCGTAGATATACCCCCTGCGGTATGTTGGTTTGCTCAGCCCGGGGGAGATGTCATCGGTGAGGAGGTGTCCTGCGTGAGCGGAACGGGCGGGAAACGGGTGGTGGTGGTAGGCGGTGTGGCCTGTGGGGCCAAGGCGGCGTCCAGGCTTCGGCGGCTAAGGCCCGATTGGGACATAACCATAGTGGACAAGTCCGATACCTTAAGCTATGCGGCGTGCGGGATGCCCTTCTTCCTGGAGGGTGCGGTGCCGGACTTCAAGGAGCTACTGTCCACCCCCGCGGGGGTCATAAGGGATGCCAACTTCTTCCGCAACGTGAAGGGCATCCATGTTTTGACCGGCCACATGGCCACCGGCGTAGACCGCTCCCGCAAGGCGGTCTTGATGGTGGACGTTGAGACCGGCGGCGCCAAGGAGCTTCCCTACGACTACCTGGTGCTTGCCACCGGCGCCTCCCCGGTGATGCCGGACCTGCCGGGGATAGACCTCAACGGGGTGAGCCCCCTTTGGACCCCCAGGAACGCCCTTGAGATCCGTTCTGCCCTGGACGGCGGGACCGTCAAGGAGGCGGTGGTGGTGGGCGCCGGCCTGGTGGGGCTGGAGGCGGCGGAGGCCATGGCCAAGAGGGGCGTAAGGGTTACGGTGGTGGAGCTCCTGGACCGTCCCCTGGCGGCTCTTTTGGACCATGAGTTCGGGGCCCGGCTGGCCAAGGCCATAAGGAGCTATGGGGTGGAGTTCATCCCCTCCTGCAAGGTGGAGGGCTTCGAGGGAAGCTGCGGGGTCCTGTCGGGGGTGGTGACAGACCGGGGGACCATAAGCGCCCAGCTCGCCCTGGTCAGCGTGGGTGTGAGGCCCAACTCCCAGCTGGCTAAGGACGCGGGGCTTGAGATAGGCGCCGCGGGAGGGGTTAAGGTGGATCCCTCCATGCGGACCAGCGATCCTTACATATACGCCGGGGGAGACTGCGTGGAGACCTATAACCGCGTCACCGGAGGTCCTGCAAGGCAGCCCATGGGGTCCACCGCCAACCGGCACGGCCGGGTGATAGCGGACAACATAGCGGGGGTGGGAGGCCAGTTCAACGGGATCATAGGGACCGCCGTCATGAGGTTCTTCAAGCACACCGTGGGCCGCACGGGCCTTTCGGAAGAGGCAGCAAGGCAGGCGGGTTTTGACCCCGTGGGGGTCACCGTGACGGGCTCCGACAAGCCCCACTTCATGGAGGGTTCCGGCCCGGTGGTGATCCGCATCGTGGCGGACCGTAAGACCCGCCGGGTGCTGGGGGGACAGCTCTTCGGCGCCGGCCAGGTGGACAAGAGGCTGGACGTGTTGGCCTGCGCGGTCTACTCGGCCATGACGGTGGACCAGCTGGCGGACATGGACCACGCCTACGCGCCCCCCTTCTCCTCCGCCCTGGACGTGATGACCCACGCCGCCAACCACCTGCGCAACCTCCTGGACCAGCACGTTAACACCTGTCTCTTATACACATCTCCGAGCCCACGAGAC
>JAOACP010000027.1 GCA_026417795.1 Thermanaerothrix sp. | reverse complement strand
ACAATCATATACCATAACCATATACCCAATACCCCGCCCACTAACCACATAACCCGCACCAGGGGCATACCTTGGCAGGAGAGTGAAATCATGGGTCATCTTTGGCATAACGTCGTAAAATGTATCCTAAGGCCCGGGGAAGAGGATTTTATCCTGAAAGAGCCTCTTCATATTCCCCTTAGGAGGTGTCCCTATGAAGTTCAGTTTCTACAACCCCACCCGGATCATCTTCGGCGCTGGGTGCGTGTCCAAGCTGGGGGAGGCCGCGGCCCCTTACGGCCGCCTGGCGCTTCTCGTGACCGGCCGAGGAAGCGTCAAGCGAAGCGGCGCCTTCCAAAAGGCCGCCGAGGCCCTTAGGTCCGCGGGGGTCTCCTTCGTCGAGATGGAGGGGGTGGAGCCCAACCCCAGGATAAGCACCGTCCGGCGGGGGGCGGAGATCATAAGGCGCGCCGGATGCGACCTGGTGGTGGCATTAGGAGGCGGAAGCGTCATGGACGCCGCGAAGGTGATGGCCGCCGCGGCCCTCTACGAGGGGGACCCCTGGGACATGATGTACGTGGGCGCTAGAAAGCCCAGGCTTCCCGAAAGGGCGCTGCCCATAATCACCGTGCCCACCCTGGCGGCCACTGGATCGGAGATGAACGAGGGAGCGGTGATAAGCTCCGACGAGTTGAAGGTCAAGACCTTCGTGGAGGCGGAGTGCCTCTTCCCCAAGGCGGCGGTGGTGGACCCGGAGCTCACCATATCGGTGCCAAAGGACCACACGGCCTACGGGATAAGCGACATAATAGCCCACCTCACGGAGGGGTACTTCAACGGCGTGGACGGCACCCCCATACAGGACGGTTTCGCCGAGGCGGTGTTGAGGACGGTTATCCGCTGGGGCCGGGAGGCGGTGGAGGACGGCTCCTCCCTGGAGGCCAGGACCCAGGTCCAGTGGGCGTCGGTGGTGGCCCTGAACGGCTGGGTTCAGGCGGGGACTAGGGCTTATTTCCCGGTGCACATGATGGAGCACACCCTGTCGGCGCTCCACGACGTCCCCCACGGGGCGGGGCTTGCGGTGCTCAATCCCGCATGGATGAGCTTCGCCGCCTCCTCAAGGCCCGAGAAGTTCGCCGCCTTCGCAAGAAACGTCATGGGGGTGCAGGAGAAGGACCTACGGTCCGCCGCGGAGGAGGGCATAAGGCGTCTTAGGGAGTTCCTGGCTTCCATAGGCTGCCCCTCCAGGATAAGGGACATGGTGGGCTCCCCCCTGGACCCCGGAACCTACGCCAGGGCCACGTTGGACGTGGCGGGGGACCAAAGGGGTCTTCTTAAGGGGCGGCCGGACATGGACCTTGGGGATGTTGAGAGGGTCTTTGAGGCGGCGCTTTAGCGGTTTGTGGTGGGATACGTACGCCCCCTTGGGCGTTGAGTTGCTGGATTAGGGGATGGTGTTATGAACAAGGTGGTTCTCAATAACGGCGTTGAGATGCCCATGATAGGCCTTGGGGTTTACGAGGCCGGCACCCTGGATGAGTGCGAGCGGTGTGTGCTGCAGGCCCTTGAGGTAGGCTACCGGATGGTGGACACCGCGGCGGTGTACGGCAACGAGGAGGCGGTGGGGCGGGCGCTTCGCAGAAGCTCGGTGCCGAGGGAAGAGGTCTTCGTGATAACCAAGCTCTGGTTCAAGGACAGCGGTTACGAGCGGACGATGGCGGCCTTCTTCGGGTCACTCAAGAGGCTTGGGCTGGACTACGTGGACCTGTACCTGATCCACCAGCCCTACGGGGACGTTTACGGCTCCTGGCGGGCCATGGAGGAGCTCTACAGGAGGGGATACGTCAGGGCCATCGGGGTCAGCAACTTCTACGCCGACAGGCTCATGGACCTTTCCGCCCACTGCGAGGTCCTTCCGGCGGTGGACCAGATAGAGCTGCATCCTCTGCACCAGCGGCCGGAGGAGCTGAAGGTTATGCGCCGCCTTGGGGTGACCCCCCAGGCCTGGGGCCCCTTGGCCAGGGGCAGGGACGGGATACTTGAACACCCGGTGCTTGTGGGCCTTGCGGAGAAGCACCGCCGCACGGTGCCCCAGGTGATACTTCGGTGGCTGGTGCAGCAGGGCATAACGGCGGTGCCAAAGACCGTAAGGCCCGAGAGGATGAGGGAGAACCTTGACGTGTTCGGCTTCAGCCTGGGCCAGCAGGACATGGAGCTCATAGCCTCGGCGGACACCGGCAGGAGCTCCTTCGGGGACCACCGGGACGTGGCCCTTTTTGAGAAGCTGCTCTCCTTCGACCCCGCGGGGCTATGGTCCTAGGGGCTTTACCCCTTTAGATTGAAGCATCGTCCCGGGCGGCCTTATAGGGCCGGAGACTGTAGTAAAAAACGACGCCCAATGGGCGGCCCTAGAGATCTTTATATTTAACCGTTGCTCCGCAATCCCATATGGTTTATAGTGTCCCCGCGGCGTTTTTGTAACTTTAAGATGCCGCGGGGACATTTGTTACTAATATTTGCAAGGAGGGTTGTCTTAATGAAGTCTAGCGGGAAAAGGCAGTGGTTGCGAGGGGCCCTTTTGGGGCTTGGGCTTACGTTCGTCGTGGCCTTCCAGGCCCTGGGCTGTACATCCGTTTTCGTGGGGAAGGACGCTTCCGCCACGGGGCACATCCTCATAGCCCGTAACGAGGATTACAAGGAGGGGTGGGCCAAGCGGTTCGTGATAAACCAGCCCCGGCGGGTTTCCAAGGGTGATGTGCAGCGCTTCTGGAGCGGCATGGAGATAGGCTACCCGGAGGACATGGAATGGACCCTCAAGTACTTCTCCGTTCCCGACTGGACCCATGACGCCCCCGGCGAGACCTACGTCCCCATGGACGAGGTTGGGATAAACTCCGCGGGCGTTGCGGTTTCCGCCACCGAGACCCAGGATCTAAACCCCAGGGCGAAGGAGCTGATCCCCCTGGATGGGTTGATCGAGGAGTCCCAGATACCCTCCATAATACTCCCCAGGGCCCGGACGGCCCTGGAGGGGGTAAAGATCTTCGGGGAGGCCATAGAGAAGTTCGGCTCCGAGGAGTGCGGGGGTTTTGTGGTGGCGGACAAGGACAACCTATGGTACATCGAGTACAGCGGGAACCGGTGGGCCGCCGCCAGGATACCGGACGACAAGTACATAGTGGTACCCAACGCCAAGGTGTTGGACAACTACAACCCCTACGACGAGGAGAACTTCATGGGCTCCAAGGACTGGGTTGAGTTCATCCGGAAGAACCGGCTGCTCCCGCCGGAGGAGACCACGTTCTCTTACATACAGGCCCACGGCCTCAACCTGGCCAAGGCCTTGGGAGACATGGAATGGAAGGACAACGGGGTTCGGGTCTGGTGGGGGCACCGGCTGTTCTCCCCCTCCGTTCATCAGGAGCCCGGAAGGGATTCCTACCCCTTCCTCATGACCCCGGACGTTAAGATAACCAAGAAGGCGGTGATGGAGTTCCTGCGGTCCGACAACTACCCGGGAACCCCCTACGAGAACCCCCGTCCCGGCGTCAACGGCGTCACCCGCCCCATAGCCAAGAGGACCAACCTGGAGTCCCACATAGTGGAGCTCGGGGAGGGGCCCGGGGTGCCCGGCGAGATAGGCAACGTGCTTTGGCTTGCCATGGGCAACGTGGCGGACAGCGTATACCTGCCCTTCTGCCAGGGCATAACCAGGCTTCCCAAGGAGTACCAGTTGGGCTCCGACTCCAAGGACCAGGCCTCCGCCTACTGGGCCTTCTACGGCCTCGCGGCCCGCTCCCAGGCCCACGACGACGCCCACGGAACCGCCCTGGAGAAGGCCGTTAAGGGCTACTGGGCCCCCTACCAGGATCAGGTCTTAAAGTCCTTCGAGGAGTTCCAGGCCCTTGCCCTTGAGAAGCACCGGAAGGAGGGCATGGCCTCGGCGGTGGAGTACCTGAACCGGCAGGCGGAGGCCTTCTCCTTGAAGGCCATGGCCAAGGCCCGGGAGCTTCAGCTGGACCTTGCCCTTGCGGCGGCCAAGGGGCCCAAGGCGGTCTTTGAGCCCGCCTACAGGCCCGAAGACGCCCCGGCGCTACAGGACCTCAAGGGGTACGGGCCGGCCCGGTAAGCCCAGCCATCTTAAGGGGAGAACATCTTAAAGGGATAACCTCCTGTCCTGTTCTTAGAGGTTTAAAAAAGCCCGGCCCCCCTTAAGGGGCGGTCGGGCTTTTTCTACTTCCGTTCCCGCCGGCTTCATGACCTACCTTAATGAGAAATTAGCCAAGGTGGGCTTGACAAAAAACGGATAGGCTGTATCATTCCGTGCCAATAAGTTTAGAACCATTGGTAAGGAGGTGAACCGGGGATGGCGTCAAAGGGCAAGTTTTTCGTGGGGTGCGACAACTACTTTTATTTTTACTTTATCGGGGGGCAGTGGCGGTTTTATTACTACGCCGCTGACCCGTTACCCCATGGAAACCCCCCGACCGCCGTCCCTTGGGATCAGCCCTAGGATCCAGGGATACATAAAACCTAAAGAGGGCTGGTTTTTACTAAGAGTTAACAGCCTTTGATGGACGCAAAAGAGGGCCGGAGCGGGGTTTTCAGCTTCGGCCCTCTTAAGTTTTTGCTTTTTTGCGTTTTTGCGTTTCGCGCGGCTTACGCCGGTTTTCCTAGAAGAGCAGGAGGAGGGGTGCTGGATGATGACGGTTTTGGAGCTTTCGGAGGGCTGTTCCGGAGTTGCCCAGGCGGATCTCATGGAGGCCCTGTGGGATAGGGGGCTTGAGGCCCGGTTGGTGTGTGCGGAAGGCCGAAGGTACGTGGTGGTGGGCGGTACGGTGGGGTCCCTGGACCTTCGCCCCTTCGGCGTGAGGTCCGTGAGGACCAGTTCCAATCCGTTCCCGTTGGTGAGCCGGGAGGCGGGGATAGCCCCGGGCTCCGTCATGGTGGGGGACGTGGAGGTGGGGGGAGGGGGCTTTGTTGTGATGGCGGGCCCCTGTTCGGTGGAGAGCCGGGAGCAGATAGTGAGGACCGCCGTGGCGGTCAAGGCCGCCGGGGCCTCCATCCTCCGGGGCGGGGCCTTCAAGCCCCGATCGAACCCCTACAGCTTCCAGGGCCTTGGGGGGATCGGCATATCCCTTCTGGAGGAGGCCTCCAGGGCGGCGGGGATGCCGGTGGTGACGGAGGTCATGGACCCCCAGGACGTGGAGGTGGTCTCCCGGTGGGCCCACATGCTCCAGATAGGCACCAGGAACATGCAGAACTTTCCCCTCCTAAAGGAGGTCGGCAGGTCCCACAGGCCGGTGCTGCTCAAGCGGGGGATGATGGCCACCATCGAAGAGTGGCTCCAGGCGGCGGAGTACGTGGTTTCCTCGGGCAACCCGAACGTGGTGCTCTGTGAAAGGGGCATAAGGGGGTTTGACCGGGCGGTTAGGAACGTGCTGGATCTATCTGCGGTGCCGTTGGTAAAGAAGCTCTCCGGCCTTCCGGTGGTGGTGGACCCAAGCCACGGCACCGGCAGGCGGGACCTTGTTATCCCCATGAGCATGGCGGCCTTAGCCGCCGGGGCGGACGGCATCATAGTGGAGGTCCACCCGTCCCCGGAGGAGGCCCTGTGCGACGGGGAGCAGTCCTTGGACTTCGGCGGTTTCAGGAACCTCATGGCCTCCATCTCGGCCCTTCTGGAGGCGGTAAGACCCAATCGGATGGAGGAGGGCGTGACATGCTCCGCCGTCATGTAGGGATCCTTGGCCTTGGTCTCATAGGCGGCTCCATGGCCATGAGGCTCAAGGGCCGGTGCCTCAGCCTTTCGGGCTGGGACGCGGATCTTAGGGTGCTCTCCCGGGCCCTGTCCATGGGGATCTTAGACAGGGCACCCTCGGGGTTAGAGGACCTGGCGGCGGGGTGCGACCTTTTGATCCTGGCGGTGCCTCCTTCCTGCATAGTCCCCCTTGGGCTCAAGGCGGCCCGCTGCCTCAGGGAAGGGGCGGTGCTCATGGACACCGGAAGCGTCAAGGGCCCGGTGGTGAAGCACCTTGACCCCGCCCTTCCCGGCGGATACCTGGGTTTTCACCCCATGGCGGGGCGGGAGCGGGGAGGGCTTGAGAACGCCGGGGAGGACCTTTTCGAGGGCGCCCTTTGCGCCTTGGTGCCCGGCGGGCGTACCTCCGCTGAGACGTTGGAGCTTGGCAAGGAGCTTGCGGAGGAGCTGGGGTGCCGGTGGGCCCTTATGGGGCCCGAGGAGCACGACCGGGGGGTGGGCTTTGTGAGCCACCTTCCAATGCTCGTGTCCGCGGCGCTGGCGGGGGCCGCCATGGAGGCCTCCAAGGGCGCCCCGGAGGTGGAGCTTTTGGCCGCCTCGGGCTTCAGGGACGCCACCAGGCTGAGCCTTGGGGGGCCGGACCTCATCCAGCCCTTAAGGGAGATGAACCGGCGGTTCATAGAGGAGGCCCTTTCGGAGTTTCATCGGCAGGTCCGGGAGATGCTGTGCCAGGATGACGGAGCCCTTAAGGACCGGCTTCATCGCATAGCCCGCTGGCGGGAGGAGCTGAAGAACAGAAAGGGGTGGCTTAATTGACGCGTTGCGATGTCAACGGACTGGTAGAGGACTCGGTTACCCTGGCGGCTCCAAGGGACGCTAAGGGGCTTAAGGGGCAGGTTACGGTGCCGGGGGACAAGTCGATATCCCACCGGGCGGCATTCCTTGGGGCCCTGTCCTCCAAGGGTATAAGGGTGAGCAACTTCGCCCCCGGGGAGGACTGCGATTCCACCTTGAGGTGCCTCCTAGCCCTTGGGTTCGCGGTTCAAAGGCACGGTCACGAGGTGGAGGTTCGATCCGGCGGCGGCCCCGTAGATCCCATGGGGGTCTTGGACGCCGGGAACTCCGGCACCACAGCGAGGCTCCTGTGCGGCCTTTTGGCCCCAAGACCTGGGCTCTTCGGGGTCATAACCGGGGACGCCAGCCTCCTGAGGCGTCCCATGGACCGGGTGGTGGAGCCCTTAAGGAGTTTGGGGGCCAGGATAGAGGGACCTAATGGGGGGCGCAGGCTTCCGCTGGCCGTAAGGGGGGCCCGTCTTTCCGGCGGCAGGGTTGAGCTGAAGGTCAAGAGCGCCCAGGTGAAGACGGCGGTGATCTTAAGCGCCCTTAGCGGCTCCCACGTGGTGGTCCTCCAGGAGAGCGCCCCCACCAGGGACCACACGGAGCTGATGCTCCAGCACCTCGGAGTGCCCCTTAAGAGGGAAGGGGGGGGCATAACCGTATACCCCTGCCACGACCTTCCCGGCGGAAGCTGGAGGATACCGTCGGATCCCTCGTCGGCGGCTTTCTGGGCCGTGGGGGCGGCCATATCGCCTGGCTCCGACCTCATCATCCCCGGAATAGGGCTCAACCCCGGGCGTGTGGGCTTCATAAACGTGCTTCGAAGGATGGGCTGTCCCGTGGAGGTGTCCTTGCGGGAACCACAGGGGGGCGAGTCGGTGGGAGACATAAGGGTGCGCCATTCTCGCCTTAGGGCCGTGGAGGTGGAGCCTCAGGAGGTGCCGGGGCTCGTGGACGAGCTTCCTGTGCTGGCGGTGGCCGCCGCCCTGGCAGAGGGGGTAAGCCGCATAAAAGGCGCCCAAGAGCTCCGCCACAAGGAGAGCGACCGCATAAGGGCCGTGGCGGAATGCCTTAACGCCATCGGCGGAAGGGTGAGGGAGCTGGAGGACGGGTGGGAGATAGAGGGGGTGGAGACGCTCCAAGGCGGAGAGGTGGACTCCTTCGGGGACCATAGGATCGCCATGGCCATGGGGATAGCGGCGCTGAGGTGCCGCTCCGGCGTGACCATCCGGGGGGCCCGGTGCGCCGGCGTATCCTACCCGGGCTTCTTCGAAAGGCTTAAGGAGATGATCCGATGATTGGCTCTCAAACCGCCCTCATGGCCCTTCTGGGTTCCCCCGTGTCCCACAGCCTTTCTCCAAGGATGCAGAACCGGGCCCTCAAGGCCCGGGGAATAGACGGGGTTTACCTGGCCTTCAACGTTCGAGGGGCCTTGGAGGAAGCGGTAAGAGGCCTTTCGGCCCTCATGGCCTGGGGGGCCAACTTGACGATACCCTTCAAGGAGATGGGGTTCTCCTTGTGCGAGCCCCAGGGGAACGCCCGCATGATAAGAGCGGTCAACGCCCTGGTGTTCCGGGGGCCCGAGCGGCTTCCCCTTGGGTTCAACACCGACGTGGAGGGGCTGCTTTTCACCATGAGGCGGATGGGTGGTTCCTTTAAGAGAGGACTTTTAATGGGATCCGGCGGCGCCGCCAGGGGATGCGCCCTGGGCATGGCCCTTGGGGGTGTGGAGCGATTGGCCTTGGCCGCAAGAAACCCGGCGAAGGGCAAGCTTTTGCGGGACCTCGTGTCCAGCTGGGGGCTTTTCCGGCGGGTTGACCTGCTGCCCTTAGGGGACCATGGGGCTCTTCGAGGCGCCGGAAGGTTTGACCTTGCGGTTAACGCCACGTCCCTGGGGCTTAAGGGCTCTAGCTGGGAGAGCTCCCTTTTGGAGGCGGTGGTCTTTTCGGTTGAGCCCGGCGGTGGCTTCATCGACATGGTCTACCAGGAGGGGCCCACATATGCGGTGGAGGCCTTCAGGGGGGAGGGGATAGCAGCCGTTGACGGCAGGCTGCCGCTTTTAGGCCAGGGGGCCGAGTCCTTCCGGCTCTTTACCGGTGATGAGCCCCCCTTGGATGAGATGGAGGCGGAGATATTCGGCGGCGGAGGTGATGGCAGTGGGTCTTAGGATGCTCACCGCCGGGGAGTCCCACGGAAGGGGGCTGGTGGTGGTCTTGGAGGGGCTTCCCTCGGGCTTGGAGGTGGACATGAGCCGCCTTGAGGGGGAGCTTGAAAGGCGCAGGAGGGGCTTTGGCAGGGGAGGCAGGATGGAGGTGGAAAAGGACCGGCTTACCCTGTGGGGGGGCATAAGGGGTGGGCGTACCACCGGTTCGCCGATTGGTATCACCGTTGAGAACTCCGAGTGGGAGTCCTGGCGGGATGTGATGGATCCCCTGGAGGCCCCATCGCCCCGGGGGGTCTTCACCTGTCCCAGGCCCGGCCATGCGGATCTTGCGGGGGGTGTAAAGCACGGTTTTAAAGATCTGCGGGACGTGTTGGAGCGGGCCAGCGCCAGGCAGACCGCCGCGTGGACCGTGGCCGGGACCTTGTGCCGGATGCTTTTGGAGGGGTTTGAGGTGAGGGTTTTCGGGGCGGTGCTGTCCATAGGGGGCAAAAGGGTCAAGGCCCCGTCCACGGAGGAGCAGTGGCTTAAGGCCATGGCAAGCCCCATGGGATGTTGGGACCCGGAGGACGGCAAGGCCCTCATGGAGGCGGTGCGGTCAGCCATGGAGGAGGGGGTGAGCCTTGGGGGCTCCTTTGGGGTGATGGTGAGGGGGCTTCCGCCTGGGATAGGCTCCTACGGGGAGTGGGATCTTCGGCTTGACGGCCGCCTGTGCGGGGCCCTTATGGCCATCCCGTCGGTGAAGGCGGTGGAGGTGGGGGATGGAGCGGAGCTGGGGGACCGAAGGGGCCCCATGGCCCAGGACGAGATACTGCTCGGCCCCGAAGGGGTGGTGAGGCCCACCAACAGGGCGGGAGGCATAGAGGGGGGCATGAGCAACGGTGAGGACGTGCTGCTCAAGGCGGTGATGAAGCCCATCCCCACCATGAGGACCCCATTGAGGTCATTGGACCTGTTGGCCAAGGAGCCCGCCATGGCGCACCGAGAGCGGTGCGACACCTGCGCGGTGCCCGCCGGGTGTGTGGTGGGGGAGGCCATGACGGCCTTTGTCACAGCCGCCGCGATGGTAGAGCAGTTTGGGGGCGGTGCCTTGGAGGACCTTTTGGAGCGGGTGCGCCTTTACCGGGAAAGGGTGCGGAGGTATTTAAATGAGAGGTTCCAATGACGTGTGTCCCGTGTTCCTCACCGGTTTCATGGGGTCCGGCAAGACCACCGTGGGAAGGGAGCTGGCGCTTCTCATGGGGGTGCCGTTCTTGGACTTGGACTGCATGGTTAAGATGCGGGCCGGTTCGTCGGTGGAGGAGATATTTCGCAGCCGTGGGGAAGAGGCCTTCAGGGCCCTGGAGAGGGAGGCGCTCTTGGAGGTCCTGGAGCTTGGAAGGTGCGTGGTGGCGTTGGGAGGGGGAACCCTAATGGACCGCCGCAACCTGGAGGCGGTGCGCTCCTCCGGCAGGCTGGTGGCCCTTAAGGTTCCCTTGGAGGTGGCGGCTAGAAGGATAGGGGCTGACAAGAGGCCTCCCATGGAGAGCTCTTCTTTGGAGGATCTCTTTGCCAGGAGGCGTGAAGGCTATGAGGCGGCGGAGCTTCAGGTGGGGACGAGCCGTACCGGGGCCCGGGAGGCCGCAAGGCTCATCGCCTCCAGTTTAAACCTTGGGATCTGCCGCCCCGCATCTGACAGGGAGATCGGTTCTAAAACCCTTAAGCTTACGGTGAGGATCACCGACGGGGAGCTTTTATCAAGGGGCGTCGCCGGGGTCCTTGGGGGAGAAGATGGGTTCGGTGGGGATGTGTTCGCCGTGGGGGATCTTATGACGGGTCCTCTTTTCCTGGAGCCTGGGGGACTCAAGGGCTTTCATCTCCTCCCCCGGGGGGAGGCCGCCAAGGACCTCAAGCGGGTGGAGGAGCTTTACGGGGCCTTCTGGAAGGGGGAGGTTCGCCGCAGCTCCCGGGTGGCGGCGGTGGGGGGCGGTACCGTGGGGGACGCGGTGGCCTTCGCCGCCTCCACCTACCTTAGGGGGGTGGAGCTGGTTCAGTTCCCCACCACCCTGCTGGCCCAGGTGGACAGCTCGGTGGGGGGCAAGTGCGGGGTCAACATGCCCCAGGGCAAGAACCTGGTTGGCAGCTTTGCGTTCCCGTCGCTTACCCTGTGCGACGTGGGGTGTTTGATGTCCTTAAGTGAGCGTGATTACCGCCAGGGGCTTGGGGAGGTGGCCAAGTACGCCCTGTTGGACCGCCGCCTTTTTAAGTGGCTTAATAAGAGCGCCGGCGCCCTTTTGGCCCGGGACAGGGAGGCCCTGGCGGAGTGCGTCTTTAGGTGCTTGAAGATCAAGCTGAGGGTGGTGGAGAAGGACCCCTTTGAGAGGCACGGTTTGAGGGAAGCGCTGAACTTGGGGCACACCATAGGCCATGCCCTGGAGGCGTTGAGCGGCTTTCGGAT
Source organism: Thermanaerothrix sp. (assembly GCA_026417795.1). Classification (NCBI taxonomy): domain Bacteria; kingdom Bacillati; phylum Chloroflexota; class Anaerolineae; order Anaerolineales; family Anaerolineaceae; genus Thermanaerothrix; species Thermanaerothrix sp. Next base: position 17,923 of record JAOACP010000027.1, on the reverse strand, counting down.
GGGGCACGGGGACGCGGTGGCCTCCTCCCTGATGGTGGACGCGGCCCTTTCGGTCCTCTTAGGCGAGGCGGAGCCCTCCCTGATGGACCGCCTTGGGGAGCTGCTGGACTTGATGGGCCTTCCGGCGTCGCCGGAGGCGTCTTGGGGTGATTTGGAGGGCTTCGTGATGGGGGACAAGAAGTGGCGGAACGGCTTTCTTATGATGCCCCTTCCGGGTCCTGATGGAGTTACGGTGAAGCCGGTGGCATTGGAGGACCTCAAGAAGGCCTACTGGGAGGTGGTGAAGGGTGCTTAGGTTCATGGTGATAAACGGCCCCAACATGGACCTTTTAGGCCGCCGGGAGGTGGGGCTTTACGGCTCCGCTACCCTCAAGGACCTGGAGGCGTTGTGCCTCCGGTGGGGAGAGGAGAACGGGGTGTTCGTGGAGTGCCTTCAGAGCAACCACGAGGGGGACCTCATAGAGATGGTCCACCGGGGAAGCCATGAGTTCCAAGGGGTGGTGATGAACGCCGCGGGGTACGGGCACACCAGCGTGGCATTGAGGGACGCGGTGAGCGCCTGTTCCGTGCCGGTGGTGGAGGTTCACATTACCAACGTGGCATCCCGGGAGCCCTTCCGGCATCGCAGCCTCTTGACGCCGGTGGTGAGGGGGTTGGTCATGGGGTTTGGGGTCAAAGGATACCTGCTGGCCCTTGGGGGCCTTAAGGAGATCGTGGAAGGGGGGCCTTGAGGCCCCCCGGTTCAGTCGTAAATGGGATGCCCTTCCCGGGATACGAGGTCGGAAAAGGCCTGCTTTAGGCGCAGCGTCATCTTTCCGGGTTTGCCGCCGCCTATGGCGCGTCCGTCTATCCTGGTCACCGGCACCACCTCCGCGGCGGTGCCGGTGAGGAACACCTCATCGGCGGTATATAGGTCGAACCGGGTGAGCAGCGCCTCTTCGGTTGGGATGTTCATTCCCCTTGCCAGCTCCAGCACCACGTCCCGGGTGATGCCCTTTAGGATGCCGCAGGAGGGGTGAGGGGTCTTAAGCACCCCGTCACGGACGATGAAGACGTTGTCCCCGGTGCACTCCGCCACGTAGCCCTCCCGGCTCATGCAAACCGCCTCCTGGGCCCCCGCGTTCAGCGCCTCTATCACCGCCATTATGTTGGGCAGGTAGTTGCAGCTCTTTATGTGGGGGGACAGGACCTCCCCGTAGGACCTCCTGGTGGCGGCGGTGATCACGTTGAGCCCCCGCTCGGTGAGCTCCGGGGGGTACATCTGTATGCGGTCCGCGATGCACACCACCGTGGGGGCCTTGGCCTTTTGGGGGTTCAGCCCCAGGTCCCCTTCGCCCCTTGACACCACGAGCCTTATGTACCCGTCCCTTATCTGGTTGGCCCTGCAGGTGTCCACGCACACCTCCGCCATCTGGTCCATCGACAGGGGGATCTCAAGGCATATGGCCCTGGCGGAGTCGTAAAGCCGCCTAAGGTGCTCCTTAAGGCGGAATATCCTGCCGCCGTAGGCCCTTATGCCCTCGAATATCCCGTCGCCGTACAGGTACCCGTGGTCGAACACCGACACCTTGGCCTCCTCTTTGGGCACCAGCTTCCCGTTTAAGTAAACCAACATTCGTGCGTCCCCCCCCTGTGCCTGGTTTTTGACTTTGAGGTTTAAAGGTCCTCCCATAGGTCTTTCATGGCCGCCCCCTGGGCTCCCGATGAGGCGAGGGCGGCGAACCTTTTCAAGGCCCCTAAGGCCCTGTCATCCTCCTTGGGCCTTTTGAGCTCCCTTGCCTTGAGTTCCGCCGGGTCCGCCAGAACCTCCAGCCTTCCGGCTGGTATGTCTATCTCTATTACGTCCCCGTCCCGGATGAGCCCTATGGGGCCCCCTTCCGCCGCCTCCGGGGACACGTGCCCCACCGATGCCCCCCGCGTGGCGCCGGAGAAGCGCCCGTCGGTTATGAGGGCCACGGACCTGTCCAGCCCCTGTCCCGCCAGGGCGGCGGTTACCTGCAGCATCTCCCGCATCCCGGGGCCACCCTTTGGGCCCTCCCAGCGGATCACCACCACGTCCCCTTCCTGTATGCTCCGGTTCATAACCGCCTCCATGGCGGCCTCCTCCCGGTCGAACACCCGGGCGGGGCCCCGGTGTTTCAGCATGGCGGGGTCCACCGCGGAGCTCTTCACCACCGCCCCCATGGGGGCCAGGGACCCCTTGAGCACCCGGATGCCCCCTTCGGGGGAGTATGGGGCATCAAAGGGCCGGATCACCTCCCGATCCGACCCACTGCCGGCGCAGACCTCCCCGAGAGTCTTCCCCATGGGGGTGAGCCTTTTAGGATGCAGCAGGCCTCCTTTGATGAGCTCCCCCATGACCGCGGTTATCCCCCCCGCCCTGTGGAGGTCCTCTATGTGGTGGGATCCGGCGGGGCTCAGCCGGCAAAGGTTGGGGGTTGAACGGGATATCCTGTCCAGGTGGTCCAGGCTGACCCTTATGCCCGCCTCCGCCGCTATGGCCAAGAGGTGGAGGGCCGAGTTTGTGGATCCCCCAAGGGCCACGTCCACCGCAATGGCGTCCTCGAAGGCCTCCTGGGTTAAAAGGTCCAGGGGCCTCACGGAGCGCCTCACCATATCCATAAGACAGAGGGCGGACTCCTTGGCCAACGTAATGCGCCTTGAGTGCACCGCCGGTACGGTGCCGTTGCCCGGAAGGGCTAGGCCCAGGACCTCCATGAGGCAGTTCATGGTGTTGGCGGTGAACATCCCAGCGCATGAACCTACCCCCGGGCAGCAGCTGCCCTCCAGCTCAGAGAGGTCCTCACGGCTCATGGAGCCCCTGGAGAAGCTTCCCACCCCCTCGAAGGCCTGGGACAGGTCCACCTTACGTCCCTTGAACTCTCCAGCCGTCATGGGGCCGCCGCTTATCATGATGGACGGGATGTTGAGCCTTGATGCCGCCATGGCCATGGCTGGTACGACCTTGTCGCAGCTTCCTATCATGACAAGGCCGTCCAGCCGGTGGGCCTCCGCCATGATCTCAATGGAGTCCGCTATGACCTCCCGGCTTGGCAGGGAGAACTTCATGCCCCGGTGTCCCATGGCTATGCCGTCGCATACCGCTATGACCGGGAACTCAAGGGGCAGCCCGCCGGCGGCGTATACGGCCCCCTTAACCGCTTCGGCTATCTCCCTTAGGTGCCTGTGGCCCGGCACTATGGAGTTGTAGGAGTTAACCACCCCTATCCAGGGGCGCTCCACCTCCCATGGGGCGTAGCCCGAGGCCCCTAAGAGGGCCCTGTGGGGGGCCCTCATGGGCCCTTCCTTGGCCATGGAGCTTCGGAGGTTCTTGAATTCCTTTTCCTTATGGTCCTTCATATTCCGTCATCATCTCCTCAAGAGCCCCTCCGGGGGGCACCATGGGCATCACCAGGTCCTCCCGGGGTATCCATATGTCCACCAGGGCGGGGCCGGGATGCTGGAACGCCGCCTCTAAGGCGCCTATCAACTGTTCCGCCCTCTCAACCCTGAGGCCCCTCACCCCCATGGCCTCCGCCATCCCCGGAAAGTCCGGGGATCGGTCGTAAAGGGTGTTGGAGTATCTCCCCTCGAAGAAGAGCTGCTGCCATTGGCGGACCATCCCAAGGCACCGGTTGTTGAGGAGCACCACCTTAACCGGCAGGTTGTAACGGGCCAGGGTGTCCAGTTCCTGTATGTTCATCATGAGGCTCCCGTCACCGGCTATGCAGACCACCGGGCGGGACTTTTCCGCCACCGCGGCCCCCATGGCGGCGGGCAGCCCAAACCCCATGGTCCCAAGACCCCCGGAGGTGATGAAGGATCCAGGACGGCTCACCTTGAGGTGCAGCGCCGCCCACATCTGGTTCTGCCCCACCTCGGTGGTGAAAACCGCCTCCCCCTTGGTGATGTCCATGAGGGCCCTCATGACCTGCCAGGGGTGGACCTGTCCGTCGTCGGCCCTTCGGCTTTGCGGGATGGCTTCATCTTGGGGAGCCCAGTCCAAGGCCCGCCAGCCCCTCAAACGGTCCAGCAGGGTTGCGATGGCCCTTTTGGCCGAAACCGTGGCGTGAAGGGCGGTTCCTATGTTCTTCCGGTGCTCCGAAGGGTCTATGTCCAGGTGCACTATGGCTGCGTTTCTGCCAAAGGCCTCCCTGTCCCCGGTGGTCCTGTCGCTGAACCGCACCCCCACGGCGATGATGAGGTCCGCTTTCCCCAAGGCCCGGTTGCCCCTTGCGGTGCCGTGCATCCCCACAAGCCCAAGGCTTAAGGGGTGGTCCTCCGGGAAGGCCCCCTTGCCCATGAGGGTGGTGGCCACCGGCAGGTTGGCCTCTTCCGAAAGCCTAAGGAGCTGTTGGAAGGCGAAGTCCCGGACCACCCCGCCTCCGGCCAGTATCAGGGGCCTTTGGGATTTCATGACCAGCTCCGCCGTCCGGTCCGCCCAGGCGAAGTCCGGGTCCTCCTCCGTGCGGTAGCCCCGGAAGGAGACCTGCCGGGGCATGGAGTAGTCACCTTCCGCCCGCTGCACGTCCAAGGGGATCTCCACCAGCACCGGCCCCGGCCGTCCCGTGGAGGCGAGGTAGAAGGCCCCCTTGAGGATGGCGGGTATGTCCCTTGGCGAGGCGGCCCTGAAGGAGTGCTTGACCATGGAGAGGGCGGCTCCCATCACGTCCGCCTCCTGAAAGGCGTCGGAACCTATGGCCCAACGGGGCACCTGCCCCACCAGGGCCACCATGGGGGATGAGTCGAGGTAGGCGTTGGCCAGGCCCGTGAGCAGGTTGGTGGCCCCGGGCCCGGAGGTGGCGATGCATAGCCCGGGGCGTCCCGTGAGCCTGCCGTAAGCGTCCGCCCCGTGGGCGGCGGCCTGTTCGTGCCGGGTGAGCACGTGCCTTATGGGGCTGTGGTGAAGGCGGTCGTAAAGGGGGATCACCGGCCCTCCGGGGATGCCGAAGGCCGCCGTCACACCCAGCTCCTCAAGGGCTTTTACGGTGATGGCGGCGCCGTTCATGGAGCTCATTGAATCCTCTCCAGCATATCCAAGATCCGGTCCCCCACCGCCTGGGTCCCAAGGGTCCCGCCCATCTCCACTGGCAGCTGATCCCCGGAGCTGCCGGAGAGGTAGTCCCGCACCGCCCCCTTAAGGGCCTTGGCGGCCTTCGTTTCACCCAGCTGTTCCAGCATCATGGCGGAGGATAGGATGGACCCCAGGGGGTTGGCCAGGTCCTTCCCGGCTATGTCCGGGGCGGAGCCGTGGACCGGCTCGAACATGCAAAGCCCATCCCCTATGTTGCCCGAAGGGGCAATGCCCATGCCTCCCCCAAGCGCGGCCAGCAGGTCGCTTACTATGTCCCCGAACATGTTGGGGCAGAGGATTATCCCGTAGCTCGCGGGGGAGCGGACCAGACGGTAGCACAGGGCGTCCACGTTCTCCACCGAGAGGGACACGCTCTCGTACTCCCTGGCCACGGACCTGCATGCCTCCTCGAAGATGCCGTACAGGTCCTTGACCGCGTTGGACTTGCTGGCCAGCACCACCCGGTCCTTCCCCATGTCCAGGGCCATGTCGAAGGTGTAGCGGCATATGCGCTCCGCTCCTTCGAAGGTGTGCCAAGCCACCTGCATGGCGAACCTCTTGGGGGGCGAAGTGAAGGCGGACAGCTGCCCCTTCATCTCGTAGGCGCCCCGCTTGATATCCAACGGTAGGTTGACCGCCCCTTCCCCGGCGCCTCCTACCCCCACGTAGAGGTCCTCGGTGTTCTCCCGGACCACCACCGCGTCCACGGGGCCCAGGGGACCTGGAAGCCCGTAGGAGTTGACGGGCCTTAGGTTTACGTACTGGTTGAAGTGGAACCTGAGGGTCAGCAGTATCCCCCGCTCCAGGATGCCGGGGGGCACCCTTGGGTCCCCTATGGCCCCAAGGAGCAGGGCGTCCAGGTTCTCCATGTCCTTAAGCGCCTCATGAGGCATGGTCTCGCCGGTGGCAAGGTAGCGCTCGGCCCCGAAGGGATAGGTTTCCCAGCGCACCTTAAAGCCGAACCGGTGAGATAGTGTTTCCAGCACCCGTTTAGACTGGGCCGTGACCTCCGGTCCTATGCCGTCTCCTGGGATGAGCCCTATACGGTAAGTCTTCGTCATCCCTTCACCTCCCTTGGGGCCCCTTGGGCCATGAGCATCCTCACCCGGTTCACAAGGCCTCCAGCGGCCACTATCTCACCCGCCACGCCCTCCATGGGGGGAAAGGTCTTGAGCCCTCCCCTGGAGAGGTTCTTCACCGTCCCCTCCCTTAGGTCCACCTCCAGCAGGTCCCCGGCCTTCGCGAAGCCCAGGGGGTCCTGGATCTCCACTATGGGCAGCCCCACGTTTATGGCGTTCCGGTAGAATATCCTGGCGAAGGAGGCGGCGATGACGCAGGATACGCCGCATCCCATGATGGCCAGGGGGGCGTGTTCCCTGCTGGAGCCGCATCCGAAGTTCTCCCCCGCCACGATGAGGTCATGGGGCTTAACCATCTTCGGGAAGTCGGGCATGGCGTCCTCCATGCAGTGCCTGCCCAGCTCCTTTGGGTCGTGGGTGGTGAGGTGTCGCGCGGGGATTATCACGTCGGTGTCCACGTGATCCCCGAAGGTCCAGGCGTTTCCTCTTATGACTTCCAAAACCACATGGGATCCCCCCTTTCTCAAAGCCTCTTATTCCAGGTCCCTGGGGTCCGCGATCCTGCCTTTTACGCCGCTGGCGGCGGCCACCGCGGGGTTTGCTAGGTAAACCAGGCTTTCCGGGTGTCCCATGCGGCCGGTGAAGTTGCGGTTGCCGGTGGAAACGCACACCTCCCCCTTTGCTAGGATCCCCAGGTGTCCCCCGAGGCAGGGCCCGCAGCTGGGGGTGCATATGGAGAACCCAGCGTCCATGAAGACGTCGAGCAGCTCTTCATTCATGGCGGCGCTGAAGACCCGGCGGGACGCGGGGATCAGCACCCCCCGCACGGAGGGCGCCAGGCGCCGGCCCTTCAGAACCGACGCGGCGCTTCGAAGGTCCTCCATGCGGCCGTTGGTGCAGGAGCCTATGAAAACCTGATGCACCTCCACGTGCCTGAGCTCCCTCACGGGCTTCACGTTGGAGGGCAGGTTGGGGCAGGCCGCCAGGGGCTCCAGCCGGTCCAGGGGGAGCACGATCTCCCGAAGGTACCTTGCCCCTTTGTCGGGGTAGAGGGCCTCGAAGGGCCTTTTGGGGTTCCCGTTGGCGTACCGGAGGACGGCCTCGTCGGGAACGAACAGGGCCCCCTTGGCGCCGCACTCGATGCCCATGTTAGCCATGGTGAACCTGGAGTCCATGGAGAGGCTTTGGACCCCCTCCCCCTGGAACTCAAGGGCCATGTAGCGGGCCCCGTCCACCCCCAGCTGCCCTATGAGGTGCAGCATGGCGTCCTTGCCGGACACGAAGGGCCCCGGCGTCCCCTCAAGGCGTACCTTTATGGAGTGGGGCACCTTGAACCAGGTCTTGCCCAAGGCCCACAGGGCCGCAAGGTCCGTTGAGCCCATGCCGGTCCCGAAGGCCCCAAGGGCCCCCATGGTGCAGGTGTGGCTGTCGGCTCCCACCGCTATGTCACCGGGCAGCACGTACCCTTCCTCGGGGAGGAAGGCGTGCTCCACCCCGCACTTGCCGGGCTCGAAGAAGAGCATCCCCTGCTCCATGGAGAACCGCCGGCAGGCCTTGAGCTGTTCCGCGGAGCCGATGTCCTTAGGAGGGGTGAAGTGGTCTGGCACGATGGCGCACCTTTCAGGGTCGAAGACCCTTTTGGCCCCCATCCGGCGGAACTCCTCTATGGCGGGAGGGGCGGTGATGTCGTTGGCGAAGGCGAAGTCTACCCGGGCCTCCACGATGGACCCCGGTTCCCCGTCCCCTCCGTGCCGGGCCAGGATCTGCTGTATCAGGGTCCTAGGCACGGTTGACCACCCTTTCCCTTGCGGTGAGCCGGTTTAGGGCGTTCACGTAGGCCCCTATGGCGGAGCCGATCACGTCCGTGGACGCCCATCTGCCAAGGGAGGAGGTCCCGTTGAGGGAGAGTTCCACCGATGCCTCCCCCAGGGAGTCGGCGCTTCCGCTCACGGCGGTTATGCGGAACTCCCTGAGCTCCGGGTTGAGCCCCGTTATCCGGTCTATGGCCTTGTAGGCCGCCTCCACCGGGCCGTTGCCCGCCGCCGCGTCGGTCACCTCCTGGCCGTCCAGCCTGAGGGTCACGCTGGCGTGGGCGGCGTCGGTCCCCGCCTGGACGGAGAAGCTTACGAGCTCGTAGCGGGAGTCCTCCATGGCCCCCATCACCCGGTCCTCCAGGATCGCCTCGATGTCCTCGTTGGTGACCGACTTCTTGCGGTCGCAAAGGTCCTTGAAGAGCTTGAAGGCCTCCTTGAGCTCCTGGTCGCTGAGCTGGTAGCCCATCTCCCTTATCCGTTCTTTGAAGGCGTGGCTGCCCGAGTGTTTGCCCAGCACCAGGCATGAGGAGGGGGCCCCCACGTCCTCGGGGTTCATGATCTCGTAGGTGTTCCGGTTGGCGAGCATGCCGTGCTGGTGTATCCCTGACTCGTGGGCGAAGGCGTTGTCCCCCACCACCGCCTTGTTGGGCGGCACCGGAACGCCGGTGAGCCGGCTTACCAGGCGGCTTACGGGGTACAGGTGCCTTGTGTTTATCCCCGTGTCCAGCCCGAAGAAGTCCCGGCGGGTCTTGAGGGCCATGACCACCTCCTCCAGTGATGCGTTGCCCGCCCTTTCGCCTATGCCGTTCACGGTGCACTCCACCTGCCTTGCCCCCGCCGCCACCGCCGCTAAGGAGTTGGCCGCCGCAAGCCCCAGGTCGTCGTGGCAGTGGACGGACCATACCACCGATGCGGGCCCCATGGAGTCGATAAGGGCCTTTACGAAGGCCCCGAACTCCTCCGGCTGGGCGTATCCCACCGTGTCGGGCACGTTGAGGGTGGAGGCCCCCATCTCCGCGGCGGCCATGTAGGCCTCCTTGAGGAAGCTCATGTCCGACCTTGAGGCGTCCTCGGCGGAGAACTCCACGTCTTCCACCAGGCTTCTGGCGAGCCCCACCCCCTTCCGGATCTCCGAGAGGACCTCCCCGGGGGTCATCTTCAGCTTGTACTCCATGTGTATGGGGCTCGTGGCTATGAACACGTGTATCCTCGGGCGGGCCGCCCCCTTAAGGGCCTCGAAGGCCCTCAGGATGTCCTGTTCCCGGGTCCTGGCTAGGCCCGCTACGGTGCAGGACACCGCGGAGCCCACGGCCTTCACCGCCTCGAAGTCCCCGTCGGAGGCGGCGGGGAACCCCGCTTCTATCACGTCCACACCCATCTGATCCAGCCTTTGGGCTATCCTCAGCTTCTCCTGGAGGTTGAGGTTTACCCCCGCCGCCTGCTCCCCGTCCCTCAGGGTGGTGTCGAATATCCGTACCCTTTCCAACGGCGCTACCTCCTTTCCGACTGTGGTGGTTTTTTAGGCTCCATCCAGGGCATCATGGAGCGGAGGGATCGGCCCACCTCTTCGATGGGGTGCTCCGCCTCCTTTCGCATCCAGCGGGACATTTGGGGCCGTCCTGACCGGTTTTCCTCAAGCCAGCGCCTTGCGAACTCACCGGATCGGATGTCCTTAAGGAGCTCCTTCATGGCTTCACGGGATGATGAGTTGACCACCCTAGGGCCCGCGGTCATGTCGCCGTACTTGGCGGTGTCGCTCACGGAGTAGCGCATCCAGGAAAGGCCCCCCTCGAACATCATGTCCACGATGAGCTTGAGCTCGTTGAGGCACTCGAAGTAGGCGATCTCCGGCTGGTATCCCGCCTCCACCAGGGTCTCGAAGCCCGCCTTCACGAGCTCAGTCACGCCGCCGCAGAGCACAGCCTGTTCCCCAAAGAGGTCCGTCTCGGTCTCCTCCTCGAAGGTGGTCTCTATGATCCCGGCCCTACCGGAGCCCAGGGCGCATCCGTAGGCCAGCGCCACCTGCCGGCACTGGCCGGACCGGTCCTGGTGGATCGCCATGAGGGCCGGCACCCCCTTGCCCTCCTGGTACATGCGGCGGACCAGGTGCCCCGGGCTCTTGGGGGCTATCATGAAGACGTCCGAGTCCTCCGGGGGGGTCACGGTGCCGTAGCGGATGGAGAAGCCGTGGGCGAAGGCCAGCGCCGCCCGGGGCTTCAGGGCCTCGCGGATCCACTGGAAGACCTCCCCCTGCAGGTGGTCCGGCATGAGGAACATCACCACGTCCCCCCTTGCGGCGGCGTCCTTGACGGGAAGCACCTCAAAGCCATGGGACCTTGCAAGATCCGCGCTGGGGCTGTCCTCCTTGAGCCCCACCACCACGGAGACGCCGGAGTCCTTGAGGTTCTGGGCGTGGGCGTGCCCCTGGCTTCCGTACCCCAGTACGGCCACCGTCTTGTCCTTTAGAAAGCCCAGATCCCCGTCCCGATCGTAGAAAACCCTTGCCATTCTTCAAAAACCTCCTTCGTGATTTTGTGGTTTTGTGCCCTATAGTGATTTGCCGCCGCGGCCCTTGGCCATGGAGCCTTTGTTCAAGGGAGCGTCCAGTGGTTCAGCACGCCAGCGCCACCGGCGGTCGCACCGGCTCTTCGTCTTCCGATGGGGCCGAGCGGCTCATGCACACCGAACCCGATGAGGCGGCCTCCAGGATCCCGTAGGGGTCGAAGACCCGCATGCAGGCCTCCACCTTCCGGCGGTCGCCGGTGACCTCGAAGGTTATGGAGCCGTCGCACAGGTCCACCACCCGGCAACGGAAGACCTCTCCTAGCCGAAGGACCTCCTGCCTTGCGTGGATGGGGCATCTCACCTTTATCAGGGCTATGCGGCGGTCCAGGGAGTTGTCCTCCTGGAGCTCCTCAACTCCCAGCACCTCCACGAGCTTCCTAAGCTGCCCCATGAGGGGGAAGATCTCCCGCCGGTCCGATTGGATGACCACGGTGAAGCGGGATATGCCCTCCTCGTGGGTGGGGCCCACGCTGAGGCTTTGGATGTTGTACCCCCGCCGGTATATGAGCCCCGCTATCCTCATGAGGACCCCCGGGTGGTCCTCCGCCAGGATGCTTAGAGTGTGTCCCATGTGTTCATTCCTCCCTCCCTTGATTAATGCGAAAGGGGCGGGACCCTTCTTTCAGGTCCCGCCCCGGTGAGCTCCTTGAAGTCCCCCGTTTGCTCTCAAGCTGCCTTGGGGTGCGCTCTTACCGGACAGGACCTGGGTCCTATGAGGAGTACCAGGATTATCAGGCACAGCAGTACCAGCGCCAGCACCAGAATGGACAGGTCCACCACGGGGGATATGGAAACGGAAGAGGACGCGGCGTGACGTCCTAGGGCCGCGTCCTCTTGTGAAGAGCCGAAGGGAGCGAAGAGGCCATGGGGCTGGCCGCAACGGTCCATGGAAGATGGGCTGCAACCGTTGGGGCAAGCGGGTTCATATGATCTTGGGCCCCAAGTCCTTTCCATTGGCCGTTCCCTCCCTTTCTACGGTCTTTATGGGCCGGTTAGGCCCCGTTGAGGTATAAATTGCGGAGGATTTTAGACGCCCATCGTGGTTATGTCAAGTGGGTTGTGTAGTTTTTTTAAACCATGGAGGCTGTGAGGTTTGTGGTGTTAACAGCGTGGGGCTTATGTTATAAAATCCCGTCTAACCTTGTGGGAGGTGGATTGAAGTGGAGAGCAGGGTATGGGAGTCGGTGTTTCAGGTTTTGCCCGATTTCAGGAGGGCGGTGTTGGTGGTTAGGGGCGCAGACAACCGAAGGCCTGTCCCGGAGCTGGAGGAGCGTTTCGAGGAGCTGGCGCGCCGGATACGGGAGGATCCTTCGGTGGAAGTGGACCCTAGGCTTTTGGACCTGGAGGAGGCCTTCAGGTCCATGGGGTTCAACCCCAAGAGGATGCCCCCATCGGTGGTGAACCTGGTGCGCCGGATACGGAAGGGAGGGTCGGTGCCCTTCGTGAACCCCCTGGTGGGCATCTTCAACTGCGTGAGCCTTATGGGCCTTGTGCCATGCGGGGGAGACGACCTTAGGGCGGCGGAGGGGGACCTGGAGCTTAGGCCCGCCAGGGGCGATGAGGTGTACAGGCCCCTTGGAAGGCCCGAGGAGGAGGAAAACCCAAGGGAGGGGGAGATAATCTACGTGGACTCCAAGAGCCTCCAGGTTTTCTGCCGGTGCTGGTGCTGGAAGAACGGGGACGTGAGCAAGATAACACAGGACACCAGCGATGTGGCGATAAACGTGGACACCATTGGGCATGTGTCCCGGGATGAGCTGATGGATTTGGCCTCCTGGGCCGCCCGGGCGGCGGAGCGGCACCTGGGGGCTAAGACATGGATCGGCTATTTGGACAGGGATAACAGGTCCTTTGTGATGCCCTGACATACTGGATGTAAAAAGCTGCAACTCCGTTGCGTTTCTGGGATAGGGGGTTTACAATGCCCCTTGGAATTTCAGATGCGCAACGGAGTTGCATTTTTGACTGGGGGGATGGCATGGATCCCGAAAGCCTTTTTAAGCTTAAGGGGGTAAGGGTGACTCGTTTCCGTATGAGGCTCCTTGGGGTGCTTCGGGAGGCGGGGCGTCCCTTGTCCTATCAGGAGATGAAGGTCCTCATGGGGCGGGAGGCGGACAAGGTGACCTTTTACAGGAACCTGGAGGCCCTCTGCAGGGCCCAGGTGGTCCACCGGGTTCTTGGGTTGGACGGCGCCTTTAGGTACTGCGCCAACGATGTGTCGTCCCTTAGGTGCCCTGGGAACCATCCTCACGCCCTGTGCCTTCGGTGCGGCAGGATGTGGTGTCTTAAGGGGGAGGAGATGCCCCGGCTGGAGGTGCCCGAGGGTTTTAGGGTGGAGGGTAAGCAGCTGGTGGTCTTCGGGGTGTGTCCCGACTGCGACGGCAAGGCCCGTAAGGAGGGCTGCGGGAATGGGGGGTGTCTTTGCGGTGCTTGATGAGGTTATTGGTAGGGTGATGGATCTTGCGGCGGGGCGGATAGGGTTAGACACCCCCATTTCGGTGCGGGTTCTGTCCCCTGTGGAGGCCATAGGGAGCCCCGAGTGGGATTTCCCGCTGCTTAAGGGCAAGGAAAAGCTCATGGAGGCGGAAGTTTTGGGGGCCAGGGGGCAGGCCTTTTCACCCTTCGCCAGGGACTTCAACGGCACCGTTGGGGAGCTCTTGTCCATGGACTCGCGGGATCCCTACGTTAGGTCCCTCAAGGTGGCCTTCGCCAACGGGGCGGTGCGGCTTTTGGGGCTTGACGGCCGGACGGTGCACTGCCGGGACTCGGCCCCCACAAAGTGCGCCCTTGAGTTCAAGGCCCAGCTTAGAGAGCGGTTAGGCCCCGAGGGGAACGTGGTCATCCTTGGCCTTCAGCGGGCAATCCTTTGGGGGGCCGTGGAGGCGGTGGGGCCTCAAAGGGTGAGGGTGTTGGACCTTCAGGATGAGAACATAGGGCTTGAGGTCCACAGTGTCACCGTCCTGGACGGCTCCAAAGACCTTGAGAGGGCCCTTGAGGGGGCCAAGGCGGCGCTTGTCACCGGCTCGTCCTTTGCGAACGGGACCTTCGAAGGTGTGGCCAAGGCCTGCGGGGACGCGGGCTGCCAGGTCATACTCTACGGCACCACAGGGGCCGCCCTTTCGGCCCTCATGGGGGTGGAGCGCTGGTGCTTCTTCGGGGAGTGAGCCCCGGGTTGGCGCTTGACCAGTGGGTCGTGCTTTAAATTTATTTTTTAATTGGAGGTGTTCTTCGATGGCAAGGGGGTTGGGGCGATTTCTGTCCCTGTTGCTGTGCTCCGCGTGGGTCCTTGGGATATCCCCTGCGGTTTCCTTCGGTGAAGCCAGGGAGCTCAGCGTGGCGGTGGTGTTCGGCTTTAAGCCCCCCATGGAGAAGATCTTGGGCCAGTACAAGGCCGGCGGCGTCCGCTTGAGCGTCTCCTACGGCACCTCCGGGGAGCTTGCAAGGCAGGTCACGCTTGGGGCCCCCTACAGGGTCTTCATATGTTCCGACCAGCGTTGGGCGGATATGCTGAAGTCCAAGGGGCTTGTAAAGCGCAGTTTCGAGCTTGCCTCCAACCCGGTGGTGCTCTGGAGCCCAAGCGATAGCCCCCTTGAGATCAAGGACCTTGGCAAGTTCAAGCTTGCAATCCCGGACCCGGTCACCGCCGCGTACGGAATGAAGGCCAAGGAGTACCTTGAGAAGGCGGGGCTTTGGGAATCCATGGCCTCCAAGGGGATGCTGATCATTGGAGGCGGTCCCCAGAGGGCGGCGCTGGTGGCCAAGACCGGCATGGCCAAGGGGGCCGTCATCGGAAGGAGCGTGGCCATGGACATGAAGGAGGGGTCCTTCGTGGAGCTGCCGGTTAAAGCCCCGGTCTTCACGGTCCTGGTCCTCAAGGGGGCTTCCAGGGAGGATGAGGACTTCGCGGAGTACTTTAAGACCCAGGACTCGGTGAGGAGGATCCTGGAGGGCTCCGGGTTTAAACCCCTGAGGTGAGGTTGTTGCTGGATGCGCTTTTAATAAGCATCAAGGTGCTCGCCATAGACGCGCCGGTGCTTGCGGTTCTTGGGGCGGCCATGGGGTGGGTTCTGTCCCGGTGGAGCTTCAGGGGGCGGGAGGCGCTGGGGCTTCTTTTGCAGCTGCCGGTGGTGATGCCCCCGTCGGTGCTGGGGTTTTATCTACTGTTACTTCTGGCCAAGACCCCGGGCCTCAGGGGGGCGGGGGTGCTGTTCTCCTTTCCCGCCGCGGTGATAGGCTCTATAGCCCCGTCGCTGCCGTTGATGATCCAGTCCGCCCGAGGGGCCTTCGGGTCCGTGGACAGGACGTTGGAGGAGGCCGCCCGGGTTCTTGGGGCGTCGAGGCTGCGGGTGTTCTTCACCGTCACGCTTCCCCTTTGCAGGCGGCAGTTGGGGATAGGCCTTGCGCTTTCCTGCGCCAGGGCCCTGGGGGACTTCGGGGTCACGTTGATGCTGGCGGGCAACGTGCCGGGTTCCACCCAGACCCTGCCGCTTTACATATACAGCCAAGTGGAGACGCTGAACTTCGAAGCCGCCCATCTGGCGTCGGGGCTTTTGGCCATGGTGGGGGTGGGATGTCTTTTGTTGATCCGGGTGATGGAGAATGGCAGGGGAACGCTGCGTTGAGTTCAGGATGGCCCATTCCCTTGGGAGCTTCCGCATTGAGGCGTCGTTTAGCATGGGCGGCGAGTCCTGCGTGCTCTTCGGCCCCAGCGGATCTGGGAAGTCCAGCCTTTTGAGGGCCATGGCGGGGCTTCTGCGTCCCCGGGAGGGGTACATGAGCCTTGGGGGTCGGGTGCTCATGGACACCGAAAGGGGGGTTTTCGTGCCCCCCGAGGGGCGATGCGTGAGCCTTTGCTTCCAGTCCTTGGCCCTTTTTCCCCACATGACCGCGTTGGAGAACGTGGGGTACGGTGTGAAGGGACGAGGGAGTGAGAAGCGCAGGCGGGCTTTGGAGTGGCTTGAGAGGGTTCACATGAAGGGCCTTGAGGGCAGGTATCCCCACCAGTTGTCCGGCGGCCAGCGCCAGAGGGTGGCCCTAGCGAGGGCCCTGGCGGCGGAGCCGGAGCTATTGCTGCTGGACGAGCCCTTCAGCGCCCTGGACGGGCCCTTGAGGAGGAACTTAAGGCGCGAGATCCGGGAGCTCCAGCGGGAGACTGGGATACCCATGGTGTACGTGACCCACAACATGGACGACGTTTGCGCCCTTGGGGACCGGGTGGTGATAATGCGGGACGGCCAGGTGCGGGGGGTCTTCTCCGCCCAAGGCATGTGGGAGCTGGGAAGGTCCGGGGAGGTCTTCGGCGCCCTTGGCTGGGGCAACCTGCTGGAGGGGCGCCTTGTGAGGACCCATGGGGGGTGGAGCCTTGAGAGCCCCTTCGGGGAGGTCTTTCTAGGGGTTCGGGAGGGGCTTGAGGAGGGTCCCGGCAGGGTCTTCGTGTCCCCCGAGGCGGTGAAACCGGTTTATCAGGACGTGCCCATCCAGGAGGACCTAAGGCGCAACCTGTTCGAGGGGGTGGTGGAGGAGGTGCTTCCGCTGCCGTCCTTCGTGAGGCTGGAGGTGAGGTCCCATAGGAGCTGGCAGGTGGACGTTCCCAGGTCCTCGTCCTTTGCGTTGACGGTTCGGGAGGGGATGACCGCCCGGTTCACAATACCCCCCTGGGCGGTAGAGGTGATCCCCTGTTCTAAGGCTTAAAAAACCGGAGGTGGTGGAAGTGGAGGTAAGGATAGTTAAGGTGGAGGAGGCGGTGGGGCACCAGCTGGCCCATGACCTCACCCAGATAGACCCGAAGAGTGGCTACAAGGGGGCCCGGTTCAAGCGGGGGCACGTGGTTGCCCCTGAGGACCTGCCGGTCTTGCTTTCCATGGGGCGTGAGCACCTTCAGGTGCTGAAGTTGGATGCCGACGAGGTGCACGAGGACGACGCGGCCTTGATGATGGCCCGGCTGGTGGCGGGGGAGGGGTTGACGGTGGAGGGCCCCGACGAGGGCCGGTGCACCTTGAGGGCGGCCCACAACGGGCTTTTGCTTTTCAACGGTGCCTTCGTGGACAGGATAAACCAGGACGGGGACTGGGTGTTTTCCACCCTTGAGGAGGGCCGTCCCGTGAAAGCCTCCCAGCCGGTGGCGGCCTTTAGGATAAGGCCCTTGGTGGTTAAAAGGCGCCAGGTGGACAGGGCCTTGGCGGCGGCGGAGCCCATTCGGGTGCTACCCTTCAGGCCCCTCAAGGTGGGGCTTGTGACCACCGGCTCGGAGTTTAGGAAGGGTCTTTCGGAGGACGCCTTCAGGCCCCGCCTTGAGGGGAAGCTCCGATTTTTCGGGGGTTCCCTTGTGGGGCAGTGGTTTGCGTCGGACCGGATGGAGGAGATCGCCGCATCCGTCAAGGAGGCCTTGGATGCCGGGGCTGAGCTGGTGATCTGCACCGGCGGCATGAGCGTGGACGTGGACGACCGGACCCCCGGGGCCATAAGGTCCCTGTGCGACCGCATATCCTTCCAGGGGGTGCCTTCGCTGCCCGGGAGCATGCTGATGCTGGGCTGGGCGGGGGATGTGCCGGTGGTGGGGGCTCCCGCCTGCGTGGTGCACGACGAGCGGACCACGTTGGATAGGCTCTTGCCCTTTCTCTTCGCCGGGTTGGACGTGCCGGAGGGGCAGGTCAGGAGGTGGGGTGTCGGTGGCCTCTGCTGCCGTTGCGAGGCCTGCTTCTTCCCCAACTGCTCCTTCGCCTGGGGCTAGGGGGCTGCGGGATTAAAATTAAAGCTCCCGCCCACGGGAATGGGTGGCGGGATGGCCAAGAAGAAAGGAGGGGGTTGGAGCCCCCTCCTTAGAACCTTCGTTTTTACGCTGGGTCGTCTTGTGGCTTTTACGCCTTCGCGGCCTTGACCACCGAGCCCTTGAGCTTGTCAACCAGGATGGCGATGGCCCCGTCGCCGGTCACGTTGCAGGCGGTGCCGAAGCTGTCCTGGGCTATGTAGAGGGCTATCATGAGGGCCTGCATGTCCGGCCCGAAGCCCAGCATGGACTGCAGTATGCCCAAGGCCGCCATTATGGCCCCTCCGGGGACGCCGGGGGCCGCCACCATCATGAGCCCCAGCATCATGATGAAGGGGAACATGGTGGAGAAGGAGAAGGGTATGCCGTGCATCATCATGACCGCGATGGAGCAGCTGGTTATGGTGATGGTGCTTCCAGACAGGTGTATGGTGGCGCATAGGGGGATGACGAAGTCCGCCACGTCCTCGGAGACCTGGTTCTCCTTGGTCTGCCGGAGCGTCACCGGTATGGTGGCCGCCGACGACTGGGTCCCTATGGCGGTGACGTAGGCGGGGATCATGTTGATTATGGCCTTTAGGGGGTTCCTGCCCGCCACGGTGCAGGCCACGGTGTACTGCACCGC
>JAOACP010000026.1 GCA_026417795.1 Thermanaerothrix sp. | reverse complement strand
TGGGCTTCCAAGCATAAGGCTCAAGGAGGACTTCCTGGCCATAACCACCATAGGGATAAACTTCATAGTGGAGGCCATCTTCCTGTACACCCCCTTCTTCGGTGGGGCCCTGGGAATAGGGGGCATACCGCGGGTGGTGCTCTTCGGGGAGAAGCTCCGGGAGAACGGGTACTTCCTCCTGTGTATGGGATTCCTCTTGCTTTCTGTGGGGCTTTGCCAGTGGTTTAGGCGGTCATGGCTTGGGCTTGGGTGCTTCGCCATAAGGGAGGACGAGACCGCCGCTTCCAGCATGGGCATACCCACCGTCAAGTTCAAGCTCTCCGCCTTCGTTTTCGGCGCCAAGCTGGCGGCCCTGGCGGGGGCCCTTTACGCCCAATACATGAGGTTCATAAGCCCCGGGGACTTCGGGTTTCCGGTGTCGGTGATGTTCCTGTCCATGGTGGTTCTGGGGGGCATGNGGACCCTATGGGGGCCGGTGTTGGGGGCCTTGGTGCTGGGGGTGTTGCCTGAGGCCTTCAGGTCCCTCATGGACTACCGGATGCTACTCTACGGGGCCCTTCTTCTGTTGATGATCCGTTTCCAGCCCGGCGGCCTTCTGGGTGAGGGGAGCTTTGTGAAGAAGGTCCTGGGTTTCGGTCGAAGGGGCGGGTGATTGGGAATGGATGCCATTTTGGAGGTCAAGGACCTGTCCATCAGCTTCGGGGGGCTTAAGGCGGTGGACGCTGTGAGCTTCTCCATGGCAAGGGGAGAGATAATGGGCCTGCTGGGCCCCAACGGGGCGGGTAAGACCACCTGCTTCAACATGATATCCGGGGTGCTCAAGCCCACTGGGGGAGCCATATTCTTCGACGGCAAGAGGACCGACGGTCTTCCGCCCCATAAGATGGCGGAGCTTGGGGTGGGCCGTACTTTCCAGATAGTGCGTCCCTTCGGCGCCCTTTCGGTGCTGGACAACATAAGGGTGGCCCTTGGAGGAGACCGCTACAGGGGCAACCCGTTGAAGGCCATGGGGCTCTCCAGGGGCAGGGAGGTCCTGGACGAGGCCCGGAGCATCCTGGACAAGGTGGGGCTTCTTCCACTGGCGGACATGCGGGCGTCTCTTCTACCCATCGGGAACCTGCGGAGACTTGAGATAGGAAGGGCCCTGGCGCTAAGGCCCAAGCTGCTGCTTTTGGACGAGTGCTTCTCCGGGTTGAGGCATGAGGAGATAGAGAGGATAGAGGAACTTGTAAGGTCCATCCGGGAGTCGGGGGTTTCCGTGCTGCTCATAGAGCACAACATGAAGGTGGCCATGGGGCTCAGCGACCGGGTGGTGGTGTTGGACCACGGAAGGAAGCTGGCGGAAGGGTTCCCCAGGGAGGTGGCCTCCGATCCGGCGGTGATTGAGGCCTACCTGGGTAAGGGGGTGTCGTCCCTTGCTTCTTGAGGTGAAGGATCTTAGGGTTTCCTACGGGGACTTCGAGGCGGTGCACCAGGTGTCCTTCTCGGTGGACCAGGGGGAACTGGTGTCCGTCATAGGGGCCAACGGGGCGGGTAAGACCACGGTGCTGAGGGCTGTGATGGGGCTCACCATGCCCAAGGGGGGCAGCATATCCTTCATGGGAAGGGACATCACCTTCATGGCTCCCCATGAAAGGGCCCGGCTTGGGATCAGGATGGTGCCCGAGCGGGCCAGGGTGTTCCCCCAGCTTACGGTGGAGGAGAACCTGCGTATGGGGGCCTACGGGATGAAGAAGGACCGGGCCTTGGCGGAGCGGATGGATTGGATATACGAGCTGTTCCCGGTCTTGAGGGAAAGGATGAACCAGCTGGCGGTGACCCTGTCCGGCGGGGAGCAGCAGCAGCTGGCCATAGGAAGGGCCTTGGCGTCGGACCCAAAGCTTCTTTTAGTGGACGAGGTCTCCATGGGGCTCATGCCCAAGCTGGTGGACCGGGTTTTTGAGGTGTTGAAGGAGCTCAACGGTTCCGAGGGGATGACCATACTGCTGGTGGAGCAGAACGCCCTGGCGTCCCTTGGCATATCCCACCGGGGGTACATCCTTCAGACGGGCCGCATAGAGCTACACGGCGCCGCGTCGGACCTTCTGGCGGATCAGCGGGTGAGGGAGGCTTACCTTGGGGTTTGACGGGCCTTGCTTGGCGAGGACCCATAACGTCAAAGGAGGTGTTGGTAGGATGAAGATGAGAAGGGGCTTTTTGGTCGTGGTGGCGGCTTTGGGGCTGTCGTTGTTGCTTTCCCTTGGGGCCTTTGGGGCGGAGCCCATCAAGATAGGGCTTCTTGCCCCCATAACGGGCTTCGCCGCCGCGGACGGGGAGAGCATGCTCAACTCCGTTAAGCTGGCGGTGGAGGAGGTAAACGCGGCGGGAGGGGTCCTGGGGCGCAAGGTCCAGCTGGTTTACTACGATGACGCGGCGGATCCCAAGCAGGCGGTTCCCCTGGCCCAGAAGTTGATCAAGCAGGACCGGGTGGTGGGGGTTGTGGGTGGTTCCTATAGCATGCCCTCCCGGGCGGTGGCTCCCATCTTCGACGACGAGGAGATACCCTTCATAGCCGCCTACGCCATACACCCCGACGTGACCAAGGGGGACTACACGTTCCGCAACGGCTTCCTGGGGGCCGTGGAGGGACAGGCGGCGGCTTACACGGCGGTGAAGATCCTGAAGGGCAAGAGGATCGCCATAATAACCAGCGACAACGATTTCGGAAGGACCCTGGCGGAGGGGTTCAAGAAGTACATGAAGCGTAACCCCAGCGACGCCCAGCTGGTGCTGTCCCTCACCTATCCCATGAGCGAGAAGGACTTCAAGGCTTATCTTGCCAAGGTGAAGGAGGCCAACGCGGACGTGGTCTTCGCCAGCGGCTACTACTTCCAGACCGGCCCCATGCTCAAGCAGGCCCGGGAGATGGGCATAACCGCCAAGTTCTTGGGCGAGGAGGGGGCGGACTCGCCCAAGACCATCGAGATAGCCGGCAAGGCGGCGGAGGGCTTCGTCATAGTCACCAACCTGAACCGGGACGACCCGCGGCCGGTGGTGCAGAAGTTCCTAAAGGAATACCGGAAGCGCTACAAGACCGAGCCCGACATGGTTGGCGCCTCCGGTTACGACGCCTTCAGGGTGTTGGTGGACTCCATCAAGCGGGCGGGTTCCACGGACCGCAAGGCGGTGAGGAACGCCATGGCGGAGACCGCCAACTACAACGGCCTTACTGGCATCATAAGGGGCTTCGACAAGGAAGGGGAGGTCATAAAGCCCGTCCAGGTGCAGGTGGTGAAGAACGGCAAGTTCCGTTACCTCGCCATGGTGGACAACCCCGCCATAATCACCCCGCGCCTTGCGGCGGGAGAGGAGTAAGGGCCGCAGGAACTCCTTTGTCCCTGAGTATTGACAGCTTTCGCGGGGGCTAATATAATCTCTCACGTTGTGACTGGGGCTGTGGCGCAGCGGGAGCGCGCTTCCTTGGCATGGAAGAGGTCGGGGGTTCAACTCCCCCCAGCTCCACCAGTAAGTTAACTTGCCGCTTCCTCGCGGGTCTTCGCGGGGAAGCGGTTTTTTAGTCCCTGCCGCCGTCTTTTGCGGCGCCATCCCTCCTTTTTGCCTTTTTTACCTTTTGCGTTTTTGCCCAGAGCCCTCATCTTGCATCGCCCCCTTATACTCTTCGAAAGCTTCAAAACGCCGACCCCCTCTGTGCTGCCCCGTCGTAACCGTCCGCCTTGGGCGCGGAATAATCGTTCATATCTAAAAACAAAGTTCGAATAAAACTTTCATACTTGAAGATTTTTTGTATCAATATAGTATCTTTAGCGGGGTCGTTTGGGCTTTTTGTCGTTGATTTTGGAAGGAGGATGCGCAGTGGAGGGAAGGGAGACCTTTTCGAGCAAGTTGGGGTTCGTGTTGGCCTGCGTGGGCGCCGCCATGGGGCTTGGGAGCATATGGCTTTTCCCCTGGAGGCTTGGGGCCTTTGGCGGGGCGGCGTTTCTGATACCGTACCTGGCTTTCACCTTTGGCCTTGCGGTCACGGGCCTTATGGGGGAGTTCGCCTTTGGCAGGAGCCAGAAGGCGGGGGCCGTGAGGGCCTTCGGCAAGGTCCTTTCGGAAAGGGGGTTCCGCTTCGGCGGGGCCCTGGGGCTCATCCCGGTGCTTGGGGTTAGCGGGGTGTTCGTCTTCTACCTCATAGTCTGTGGATGGGTGCTCAAGTATCTGGTCCTGTCCGTGATGGGGGCCTTCTCCCGCATGGACCCCGCCGCCTACTTCCAGGCCTTTGCGGGCAGCTGGGAGAGCGTGTTGTGGCACCTGGCTGCCATGGTCCTCACCATGCTCATAATAGCCCGGGGGGTTCAGGGGGGCATAGAGAGCTCCAACAAGGTCATGATGCCCGCCCTCTTCCTGATATTGCTGGCTTTGATGGCGAGGTCCCTCACGCTCCCTGGGGCCATGAAGGGGGTTGAGTTCCTGCTGCTCCCCAAGTGGCACCACCTCATGGATCCCAAGACCTGGGTGATGGCCCTGGGCATGGCCTTCTTCACCGTGTGCCTCGGCGGGGCCGCCATGCTGGTCTACGGCAGCTACCTCAAGGACGGGGAGGACATACCCTCATCGGCTATGAACACCGCCTTCTGGACCACCGTGGCCTCCATCCTGTCCGCCTTGGTGACCATCCCCGCTGCCTTCGCCTTCGGCCTTGACGTGAACGCCGGGCCGTCCCTGCTCTTCATAACCGTGCCCCACATCTTCGGCTCCATGCCCGGGGGCTACGTTTTCGGCATCCTGTTCTTCCTGTGCGTGCTCTTCGCCGCCATCTCCTCCGCCATAAACCTCATGGAGGTTCCGGTGGAGGCGGTCATGGACGGGTTCGGCCTTTCCAGGAAGGCCAGCTCCATGGCGGTGGCGGCCGCGGGGTTCCTGCTGGGGGTCCCCATGGCGGTGAACCTCGACCTCTTCGGGACCTTCGCCGATACCGTGACCACCTACGTGGTCCCCTTCGGGGCGGTGCTCTCCGCAGTGGTGTTCTTCTGGTTCTACGGCGCCGACCGGGCCAGGCAGGAGGTTAACATGGGGGCCCGCAAGAAGCTCGGGGCCTGGTGGAGCTTCCACGCCAAGTACGTCTTCGTGCTGACCTCCGTGGCGGTGCTGGTGCTGGGCATCGTGATGGGAGGCTTCTAAGCGTTCCTCTTGGCGGCTTAAAACCGCCGGCGGCGGCAAAGAAGAGAGGGGGGGCATTACCCCTCCCTTCTCTTCTTCGCGGTTTTGAAGACGATTCCTTGGGTCTTAGGATCCTTTCTTTACGTATCCCTTTGGTATCTCAAACAACCCCTTGGGAAGCATCCTGAGCTTTGGGTTCTTTATCTCCATGGACCACCTTCCGTAGCGGTCCGCCACCTTCACGGTCACCCCGGTCTTCTGGTCGGTCCAACGGATGAGATCCTCCCTGACGCCGCCAACCGTCCTGGTGATGAAGCTCTTGGAGCACCTCAAGCCTCCCACCAGCTCCTCTCCTGAGTAGGCCTCTTGGGTGGTGCCGGGCACCCCCTCGGGGGAGAAGTAGGGCATGGCGCTCTCCAGGGGTCTCTCCTCGTAGGTCCTTTCCGACGTCTTCAAGGTCCAAAGCACCCCAAGGTCCGTCCGGGATATCTGAATAGTACCGGCGCCCTCGATCCTCATCCCCGCGGAGCTTATGTAAGCCCGGTAGCTCATGGCCCCGTTGGGGCCCTTGTAGATCATGTACCCCTCGTAATCCATGGGGGGCATGGCCACCCCCAGGGCCAAGCGTGGTTCAAAGAGTCCCAGGATGAGCCCCATGAGGGGGATCAGGACCTTTGCTGCGTTGAACTTCATTTAGTGCTCCTCCTTTTTCATGGGAAATTAGGTTTATTATATTATAATCCTAGATTCCACAACAATTCATGGGGGTGGTGTAGAGATGCGCAGGTCCGACTTCGAGAGCTCCATATCCCGGGTAGACGAGGCCCTTTACGGGCTTATGGTGAGGGAGCAGGGCCGTCAGAGGCGGGGGCTTGAGATGATAGCCTCTGAGAACTTCGTTCCCCGGGCCATATTGGAGGCCCAGGGGTCCGTCCTCACCAACAAGTACGCGGAGGGTTACCCTCACAAGAAGTACTACGGGGGATGCGAGTTCGTGGAGGAGATAGAGGATCTGGCCATAAGGCGGGCCTGCGAGCTATTCGGGGCGGAGCACGCCAACGTGCAGCCCCACTCGGGCACCACCGCGAACATGGCGGTTTACTTTACGGTCATGAAGCCCCAGGACACCATGTTGGCCATGAAGCTCGACCAGGGGGGGCACCTGTCCCACGGGCATCCGCTTAACTTCACGGGGCTCATTTACAACGTGGTGGGCTACGGGGTTCGGCAGGACACGGAGACCATAGACTACGACGAGGTGATGAAGCTCGCCCTTGAGCACAGGCCCAGGGTCATAGTGGCCGGCGCCAGCGCCTATCCCAGGTTCATAGACTTCAAGGCCTTCCGGGAGATAGCGGACCGCGTGGGGGCGGTCCTTATGGTGGACATGGCCCACATAGCGGGCCTGGTTGCGGGTGGAGTTCATCCTAACCCGGTTCCCCACTCGGACTTCGTCACCACCACCACCCACAAGACCTTGAGGGGGCCCAGGGGGGCGATGGTGCTTTGCAAGTCCCAGTACGCCAAGGACCTGGACCGCACGGTCTTCCCGGGCATACAGGGTGGGCCCTTGGTGCACGTCATAGCCGGCAAGGCTGCCTGCTTCCACCTGGCCATGAGGGACGACTTCAAGGAGTACGCCCGGGCGGTGGTGCGAAACGCCAAGGCCCTTTCGGAGGCTTTGCTGGAGCGGGGCTTCCGGCTGGTCAGCGGCGGCACGGACAATCACATGGTGCTGGTGGACCTAAGGTCCAAGGGCATAACCGGCAAGGATGCGGAAGCTTTGCTGGACCGGGTTGGGATCGCCTGCAACAAGAACATGATCCCCTTTGACCCCGAGAAGCCCATGGTCACCAGCGGCATAAGGTTAGGCACCGCAGCCCTTACCACCAGGGGCCTTGGGGAGGAGGAGATGCGGGCCATAGGGGAGATAATAGACCTGGCGATCGCCCAGAGATCCGATGAGGGGGCCTTGGCAGGTCTTGCCCGGCGGGTGGAGGAGCTTAGCGGCAGGTTCCCGCTGTACGCCTCCATGCAGGAGCCTTGGGTGGAGTCGAGCCCCAAGGATTAGCCCATTGGCACCTGGCATGGGATAGGGGTAAGAAAAAATACGAAGGAAGAATCGGAGGACTGTTCATGCCTAAGAAGGATGCCCTGTCCCTGGGTTACCAGGACTGGGTGGCGGAGATGGAGGCTTTGGGGGAAAAGCGCTTCAGGGCGGACCAGATATGCGGTTGGCTCTACGGGAAGCATGTCTTCGAGTGGCAGCTCATGAGCGACATAGGGCTCGAGATGCGCAAGAAGCTGGAGGAGCTCTTCCGGGTTGAGATCCCAAGGCTTGAAAAGGTGGTGTCCTCCCGGAGGGACGGCACGAAGAAGTTCCTGTGGGACTTCGGGGGGTCTTCGGTGGAGTCCGTGGCCATAGTCCATCCGGGCAGGCTTACGGCCTGCATCTCCAGCCAGGTGGGGTGTCCCTTGGGGTGTCCCTTCTGCGCCACCGGCCAGTCGGGGTTCGAGCGGAACATGGCCGTTGGGGAGATGGTGGGCCAGTTCCTGGCCATGGAGGCCCGGCTCGGGGAGATCAAGAACCTGGTCTTCATGGGCATGGGGGAGCCAATGCTCAACTACGATAACGTAATGGGGGCCGTGAGGAACCTCAACCACCCCAAGATGAGGGGGCTTGGGATAAGGCACATCACCATCTCAACCAGCGGCGTGGTGCCCGGCATATTAAGGCTTGCCAAGGATGGGCTTGGGGTAAGGCTTGCGGTGTCCCTCCACGCCCCAAATGACGATCTGAGGGACCTGCTGGTGCCCATAAACGCCCAGTACCCCCTCAAGGAGCTTAAGGGGGCCCTCAAGGCCTATCAGGATGCCACCGGCGACAGGGTGACCATAGAGTACTCCCTGTTCGACAAGGTGAACGATTCTGCCTCCATGGCAAGGCAGCTTGGGGAGTACCTCCGGGGCCTTTCGGTGTTCGTAAACCTGATACCCGGGAGCTGCACCGGCGACGGGAGGTACGTAACATCCCCCCCCTTCCGGGTGAACGCCTTTGCGGAGATACTGTCCTCCATGGGGTACCAGGTGGCGGTGAGGATGAGCAAGGGTTCCGACGTGGGAGGCGCCTGCGGCCAGCTGCGGCGCCGGCACGAAGCCGCTAAGACCCAGGAGGGGGCCCAGAGGAGCCCTAGGGAGGAATCGTTGGGTAGAGGACAGGGTAAGCCGTCGTTTAGCCCAAGCCGCCCCGGGACTTCTGGCAGGGTCAATTCTTCAAGGCCCCAAGGGATTCCAGCGGATGGGGCCGAGGGTCGTGGAAGGAGCGGAGGGGCGTCAAGCAGGGCCTTAGGGGGGGTGTTGGATGCCCCCGGTAAACGCCGAGAGTCCCTCCCCAAGGCAGCTTCTGACAGGGGGTCTAAACCTAAGCCTCCCGCTGGATCCGGCGGAGGTAAGCTCTCAAGGCCCGGCGCCTCCGGTGGAATGGACGAGGCGCCCAAGGGCCGCCATGGACGAAAAGGGGGGCCTAGGCGCTCTTCCAAGGGGGAGGGCGGGCGCGGCTCTCACAGCCCCAGCCTTGGAGGTTCGTCTAAAGGATCAAGGGGACAGGGCAAGGAAAGGGGCCGCCGGGGGTGACGTTTTGGCATTTTTGTGGCCTTGCGGCCCCGTGGCTTAGGAAGAAGGGGGTCCATGGCGCTTCCCGGCGTGCCTTGGTTGAAGGATGTGCTTGTGCCCAATTGCACGGTAGTTGAATCTAGGGCTTAAATATCGCCTCAGATGCCAGGGGCCGCCGGGACAGCCCGGGGCCCCTGGCCTTTCTCTGTCCCTTGTGCCGTTAAAATTAAAGCCTGGATCCTAGGGGGTTTTGAGCCAACGGCGGGCCTTTTGGTCCTGGGTAACGTGCCCTAACGTCGATGGGGCTTAAAAACTTTGACCGCCTGGGGCGTAAGTGCTAATATTGACCGCTGGTCATTTTTAAGACCGCCGGTAGCCTTTTCCCCGCCCTGCGGGGGTGGTCCTTTTCTTCCCACCATTCACTGGGCCTTGGGGGTTTTAAGGTTGACAAGGGGATTGTTCGGAGGTGTTCTTTGGGCATGTCGCACAGGGGAAGTGAGTTCTTAGGTACCGAGCCGGTGGGGCGTCTTCTGGTTCGGCTGTCTTTGCCCGCCATGGTGGGCATGTTCGTTCAGGCCACGTACAACACCGTGGACGCCCTCTTCATAGGTTGGGGGGTGGGGCCCTTGGGATTGGCGGGAACCGCGGTGGTGTTCCCGGTTCAGTTCCTCGCCATGGCCTTTGCCACCATGGGTGGGGTGGGCACGTCGTCGCTGGTTTCAAGGAGCCTTGGGGCCGGGGACGTGAGGACCGCTCGGCTCGCCATGGGGAACCTCATGGTTATGGGGGCCGTCCTTGGATGTATTCTGTCCTTTCTCTGCGCCGCCGGCATATCCCCGCTTCTTAGGCTTCTTGGGGCCTCATATGAGGTGATGCCCCATGCCCGCGGGTATCTTGAGGTTATACTGCTGGGCTTCCCCCTCATAATACTGGGGGTTGGGATGAACAGCGTGCTAAGGGCCCAGGGGAGGGCCAAGCTGGCCATGGCCACCATGTTCGTGTCCGCCGGAACCAACGTGGTGCTGGACTACGTCTTCGTCTTCCCCCTTCGGATGGGGGTCAAGGGGGCCGCCTGGGCCACCGTCATATCCCAGGGGGTCATGGTGGTGTGGCTTCTGTGGCACTACTTCGTAAGGGGCGGGGTTTTGTCCCCCGGCAGGGAGCACATGAGGCCCCACCTTGGCGTGCTTGGGCAGGTGCTGTCCGTTGGCATGTCGGAGTTCACCAGGCTCAGCGCCTCCGGGGTGGTGGCGGCGCTGGTGGTGGGAAGCCTCCAGCGGCACGGTTCGTATCAGGCGGTGGCGGCCTACGGGGTGGTAAACCGGGTGGTATCCCTGGCCTTCATGCCCATAGTGGGGGTGGGGCAGGGGCTGCAGCCGATCCTAGGTTACAACTACGGGGCGGGAAAGTTGAATAGGGCCCTAAGGGCCGTGTGCCTTTCCCTTTTGGGGGCCTCGGTCATATCCACCGGTGCCTTTCTTGCCATGCTCCTGTTCCCAAGTCACATATTCTCGCTCTTCACATCCGACGCCTCCCTGGTGGCCCTGGGCGCCAGGACCTTGAGGACCATGGGGATGGGGTTCGCCTTCGTGGGGCTTCAGGTGGCAGGTACCAGCGTCTTTCAGGCCATGGGCAAGGGCCTTGTGGCCTTCATCCTCTCCCTCTCAAGGCAGGTTTTCCTTTTTATCCCGCTCCTGCTGATCCTTCCACCGGTCATGGGGCTTAAGGGCGTGTGGCTCGCCTTTCCGCTTTCGGACCTGATATCCGCCGCCGTTACCGTCGTCATGCTGGTGCCGCGTCTTAAGGCCATGAGGGATCGCCAAATCTAACAGCTAAAACGAAAATCTACATTTGCTTTGCGGGCCCCCATCTCAGGGGCCCGCTTTCGTATCCTAGCGCCGCAGTTGGCGTTGTAATTGGGATTGGAGATCGTTGGGGGACGGCGAAACAAAAAAGGCGGGGTCTTAAAGAAGACCCCGCTCTTAAATCCTTGGCAGTCCCAAGGGGATTCGAACCCCTGTTTCCGGGCTGAGAACCCGGCGTCCTAGGCCTCTGGACGATGGGACCGCTTCGCTCAACGAGGAGCATTATAACAGCCCCTTTGGGGTTTGACAAGCGGTCAAGTTCGGTCTAAATTTTCAGTTCTTTTTATCCCCCTGTTCCAGGGCCTTGTCCCCCGCGGAGAGGTCCTCGGGAT
The DNA here is from genome assembly GCA_026417795.1 of Thermanaerothrix sp. NCBI lineage: Bacteria > Bacillati > Chloroflexota > Anaerolineae > Anaerolineales > Anaerolineaceae > Thermanaerothrix > Thermanaerothrix sp. The sequence goes on along the minus strand of JAOACP010000026.1, from coordinate 18,500 downwards.
ATGGGGCGATAACCCGGTCTTTCCCGGTAAGGCCTTCGGTGACCATCACGTAGCCCTCCCGATCCTTGCCGAGCTTTACCTTAACCGCTTTGACCCTGCCGTCCTCCAGGACCATCACGGTGCCGTCCCTTACCGCGTCGGAGGGGATGACAAGCCCCTCCTTAGAGCCCTTTATGAAGGTAACCCTGGCCAGCATGCCGGGCTTTAGATCCTTGGGGTCTTGGATCAGCACCTGGGCCTTTACGGTCCTGGTGGAGGTGTCCACGTAGGGGTATATGACGGAAAGCCTCCCCTTGAAGACCCTTCCGTCCCCCAGGGCCTCGGACACCACCTTAGCCTCCATCCCTTCCTTAAGGTACCGCAGCTCCGCCTCCGGGAGCTTAACGGTGCCCTTAAGGGCTGTGAGGTTCGCCACCCGGAACAGCGGGGTGGAGGGGGACGCAAGGGTGCCGGGGGCCATGTCGTAGTCGTCCAGCACCACCCCGTCCATGGGGGCGGTTATGACGTAGTCCTGCCGGTTTATCCTCTGGGCGCTCAACGCGGACTCGGAGGCTCCCGCGTTGGCCAGGGCCTGCTGGTACGATGCCCTGGCCTGCTCAAAGGCGGTCTTGCGCTTGTCCAGCTCTTGCCTTGTGGCGTAGCCCTCCTTGAAAAGCTTCTCGTACCTTCCCACCTCCCGGGCCGCGTCGTCCAGGGACGCCTTGGCCTGAAGCACCGCCGATTGGCTGGCCTTGAGCTGGGAGTAAGACGCGCTCACCTGGGCCTCCTGGGATCGGTAGTCCAAAAGGGCCAGCACCTGCCCCTTCCGAACCCTCTGGCCCGGCTTGGCGGACATCCGAACTATGCGGGCCGTCACCTTTGGGGATATGACGGAGTCCTCCAGGGCCTCAAGGGTGGACACCGCCTCCATGGTGTCAAGGTATACGTCCTCCCGGGGAAGCACCGTGCTTACCACTGGGGTTGACTCCCCTTTGGGGGCCTTGGACTTGGGGGCCTCCCTTCCGGAGGTCCTTGCCATGAGGGCAATGGCACCAAGAGCCGCCACCGCCAAAAGGATCCACTTGCCCCCTTTTATCTTTAGCCTTCCGTCCTTGCCGATCATCATAAGCAGCACACCTCCATGGCCTCAGCGGCTCGTTTCGCCCTTGTGGTCCCCAGCGGGGGCGCCGTCTAGGATTTTTTTGTCCGTTTTGTCCATTTTGTCCATTTTGTCCATTTTGTCCATAAGCCCTCCGCAGTGGAACCAGATGTCCTTCAACGCCCCGTGAAGGGCCTTAAGGGTCTCCTGGTACTTGAGCTCCCCGTTGTTAAGATCCCTCCTGGCGGATATCACGTCCAGCTGGGTGTTAACCCCCTCTTTGTACCCAACCTCCGCGAGCCTCAGGTTATCCCTTGCTACCTCTAGGTTCTCAGCGTATATATCCCGGTTTCGGACCGCGGTGTTGAGGACTATGAGGTCCTTCTCCAACGCCTCCCTCACCGAGTCCTCTGCGTCCTTGAGGCTCACCTTGAGCTTTTCGAGCTTCGCTTGCTCCTGGGCTATCTTGGCGTCGGTCCTGCCGAAGTCAAGAAGCGGGACCGTCAGGTTCAGCGTGGCGGTCCACTCCCCCTCCTTGGAGGAGGAGCCGGTTTTGTCCTGGTAAAAGCGGTATCCCCCCGAAAGGGAGGCGGAGGGACGCATGGAGGCGCCGGCTATCTTCACCGCCTCCTGCTGGATCCATAGGTCCTCCCGAAGGGCCATGAGATCGCTCCTTCCCTTAAGCGCTAGGGCCTTAAGCTCCTCAAGGCCCGGTACCGCCCACTCCTTCGGGGGTTCCAGGGTGCCGGAAATCGAGGCGACCTCATTGGGATCCACTCCCATCACCCTTGCCAGCGTGATGAGGGCGGACCTTAAGCTGCCCTTGGCGGTCTCCACCGCCCCCTGGGCCTCCCGGAGGCTCTGCTTCATCCTTGAGGCCTCAAGCTTGGTGCTAAGGCCCGCTTCCAGGCGCTTTTCCGCGGTCTCCCAGGCCTTCTGGTAGTAGAGGCGGTTCTCCTCCGCGGTCTTCAGGTTCTCCTGGGCCAAAAGGGCGTCAAGAAAGGCCTCGTAGGCCTCCCTGGCGGCCTTCTCCCTGGAGTGTCTCAAGTTGTGCTGGGCCTTCCTCAGGTTGGCCTCCGCCTGCCTTAGGGCTCCGGTGATGGCCCCCCCGGCGTATACCGTCTGGCTCAGGGACAGATCGGCGTAGTTGTTCCTCTCCGCCCCCTCCTCGTTTGACCTGCTGAAGGAGCCAAGGGCGCTGAGGGACGGCATTGCCGCCCCTTTGGCTTGGGCCAGCAGGGCCTCGGCGTTCCTCAGGTCCTGCTCGGCGGAGAGCACCGACTGGTTGTGCTTCAACGCGGACATGACGGCGTCGGTAAGGGTCACCGGCTGGGCCCCTAAGGCCTCAAAAGCCATCGCAAAGCACAGGGCCAACCCCGCTGCCATGGCCCTTAGGCCCCTTATAGGGGATGTGTTTTTCTTATGCCACCCCATTAAATTCATGGTGTTGCAATCTCCCTTCTTATCAGTTGAGATCGGAACCGGAGGGGCTTACCTTCCTGGCTCCCCGGGCCAGCGCTCGCTTTAACGCTCTCAGCCGGTCCTTCACGTCGTCCAGCGCCAGGTACACCACCGGCACCACGAACAGGGTGAGCAGGGTGGAGGTGAAAAGCCCTCCCACCACCGCCACCGCCATGGGCTGCCTGAACCCGGCCCCTTCCGATAGCTTGAAGGCGGTGGGGATGGACCCAACCAGGGTGCTCAGGGCGGTCATGAGGATCGGCCTAAGCCTAAGGGGACCGGAGGTTAATACCGCCGCCACCTTCGGGAACCCCTTTTCCCTTTCCTGGTTTATGAAGTCCACCAGGATTATCCCGTTGTTCACCACGATGCCCACCAGGAGGATTATCCCCATGAAGCTCATCATGTCCAGCTCGTTCCCCATGAGCGCCAGCATCCCGAAGGCCCCTGGCGTGAGAAGCGGCAGGGAGAACATGACCGTAAAGGGATGCAGGAAGGACTCGAACTGTATGGCCATCACCACGTAGACAAGGGCTATGGCTATGCCAAGGGCCACGAAGAGCCTTTGGAAGTCCTCCCGCTGGGTCTTGGAACGGCCGGTGGGCATTATCTGAACCCCCTCGGATTCCCTTGCGGAGCTCCTGAAGGCCTGTTCCATGAGGGTCATCACCTCGCCGGTGGATACCCCTGGGGCGGCGTTCACGCTTATCTCAAGCGACGTCCTCCGGGAGTAGCGGTTTATGACGTTGGGGGACAGCACCTTCTGGACCTTCACCAGCCCCGGGATGCGGACGGTGCCTCCGTTGTAGCGCACCGCCACCCGCTCCAGGTCCTCAACGGACCTCCTAAGGGAGGGGTCCGCCATGAGCCTTATGTCGTACCGGAAGCCCTGGTCCTTGAATACCCCAGCCTTCACCCCTCCGAAGTAGGCCTGGATCTCCTGGGCCAGGTCCTTGACGCTCAGGTCCAGCTGGTCCGCCATGGCCCGGTTCACCGTCACCTCCAGCTGGGGCTTGTTGAGCCTTATGTCGGTGGTGAAGTCCGTGACCTTGCCGGTGGCCTCCAGCTTGTCCTTCATGGCCTGGGCTATCTCGTAGAGCCTTTCGGGGGTCGAGCCCGCCAGGACCATGGTGACCCCGCTCCTGCCCTCCTGGGAGAAGGACAGCTTGCCCTCCTTGAAGAAGGACAGGGAGTTCCTCACCTGATCCATGACCTGCTCTATGGGGGGCCTGTCCTTTATGGGCACCAGCTCCACCGATATGCTGCCCTTGTTGGCCTCTCCCCCCATGCCGGATCCCACGTCGCCGTAGGTGTACTTCACGTAGGGGTTCTTCCTTATCACCGAGTCCAGGCGGGTCATGACCTCCTGGGTCCTCTCCAGGGAGGTGCCCTCAGGCATGGTGAGCTCCATGCTGAAGGAGCCGCGGTCGTCGGATGGGAAGAAGCCCTTTCCGATGTTGGCGGCGATCACAAGGCCCAGGACGAAGAGGCCCCCCGCCATGAGTATCACGGTCTTGCGGTGCGCCACCGCCCAGAAAAGCCCCCGCCGGTAAGCCTCCTCCAGCCGCCGGAAGGCCCCGTCGAAAACGGCAGCCAGCCTTCCACCCTTGGGCTCCCCCTTGAGGAACACGGAGCACAGCAGGGGAGTCAACGTGAGGGATACCAGGAGTGACATGGTTATGGTGAGCACCACCGTTATGCCGAAGTGGTAGAAGAAACGCCCCACTATGCCACCCATGAAGGCTATGGGGGCGAAGACCGCCACGGTGGTGGCGGCGCCCCCGGTGACCGAGAAGGCCACCTCCTGGGTGCCCTTTATGGAGGCGTCCAACACCTTCATGCCCCCTTCGATGTGCCGGTGGACGTTCTCCAGCACCACCGTGGTGGCGTCCACCACCATGCCCACCGCCAGGGTTATCCCCATCATGGTGAGGTTGTTTATGCTGAGCCCCAGCCACTTCATCACAAGGAAGCTGCTTATAAGGCACACCGGTATGGATATCACCGCTATGGCGGTGGCCCTCAAGGTCTTGAGGAACAGGAACATGACGGCGGAACAGAGCAGTATGGCCTGGAAGACGTTTGAGAAGACCCCTTTTATGGACCTCATTATGTAGTCCGAGTCGTCGGATATGAGCAGGAGCTTGACCCCCTTCGGGGCCTCCCGCTGAAGCTCCTCCATGGCGGCCTTTACCCTGCGGCTTACGGCCACCTCGTTGGCTCCCCGCTGCTTCTTCACGGTGATGAACACCGTGTCCTTGCCGTCGTATATGGCGGCGCTCTCCTTCTCCTCCATTCCGTCCTCCACCCGGGCCACGTCGGACAGCCTTACCACCGCACCTTGGGACACCTTGATGGGCATGGAGGCCAGGTCTTCCACGGAGGAGTACTCCCCTATGAGCCTTATCTGCAGGTCCTCCCGGGAGTTCTTTATGTTCCCCGCCGGAAGCTCCACGTGTTTGGCCTTGAAGGCGTCTATCACGTCCTTCACCATGAGGTTTCTAGCCTCCAGCTTGGCGGGATCCAGCCAAATCCGGATCTCCCGGCTTCTAAGCCCCGGGGTGCCCACCTCGCCCACGCCCTCTAGGGCCTGGATCCTTGGCTTCACCACCTTGTCGGCGAAACGGGACAGCTCCCTTGGGTTGGCCCCCGTCACCGCCATGGTGACTATCGCCCGGTCCCCTATGGAGAACTTCTGCACCACCGGGGTGTCCGCCTCGCTGGGAAGGGACCCCATGGCCAGGTTTACCTTGTCCCTCACGTCCGCCGCCGCCTTGTCCACGTCCCTGCCCAGCTCGAACTCCACCACCGTTATGGAGCGTCCCTGGTAGCTGCTGGAGGAGATGTTCTCTATCCCCGATATTCTGGACAGCTTGTCCTCTATTACGTCCGCCACGTCGTTGTCCATGACCTTGGCGCTGGCGCCGGTCATGGAGGTGGAGACGGTCACCACCGGGAAGTCCACGTCCGGTATGAGCTGCACCCCCATGGACCACAGGGCCATAAGGCCGAATATTATGAGCGCCAAGGACGCCATGGTCACCGTCACCGGGCGCCTTACGGAGAACTCCCAGAGCTTCATCCTGTCACCCCTTCCGCCTTCGCTGTGAGTCCGTGGAGTATCATGGTCTTAAGAAATCCCCCTATCCTGTCCGCCGGCAAGCCGCTGTCTACCCCCTCCACGGCGAAGAGCCTTCCAAGCCCCATCATGGTGCAGTGGATTATNGTCTCCGCCATGTCCGGGTCCACGGCGCGTAAGCTCCCGTCCTTGACCCCCGCCGCTATTATGTCCTTCATGCAGCGCCTTATGATCCCCAACGGATGATCCCCATCGCAGCACATTTTCTCCCTCTTGCGGGCCATGAGGGAGGGGTCCTCCTCGAAAGCCCTGCCGATGGCGGCGATCACGTGCCTGTTCCTGTACATGCCCGAAGCTGCCACCTCCAGCGCCTCCTCAAGGCCCCTGGAGGCCGAAACCCTCCCCTCAAGCACGTCTTTGGATATCTCCGAGAGCTTCTCGGCGGTGATGCCCCCGTTGCGCTTCATCACGAAGAAGAGCACGTCCCCCTTGCTCTCGAAGTAGTTGTAGATGGTGCCCTTGGCCACGCCGGCTCCTTGGGCTAGCTTCTCCATGGTTAACCCCTTCCATCCCTCCTCCTTGAGTATCTTCACCGCCGCGTCGTACAGGGCCTCCCTGGTAACCGCCTCCAGAAGGTCCCGCTTCTTTCCCGAAAGTCTCAACCCAATGCCTCCCTTGCCACCTTAATGCCGATGTTACGTTGGTCATTTTTTAGACCAATGGTCACTGACCGTGAAGTCTACGCCCATCGGTGAGTTAGGTCAACTTGGGAAATTTACGTAAAAGGCGTGTAAATGAGGAACGCAGGGCTGTCAGAGTAGTGCTGGAGGTTTATAATGTAATCGTAACGCTTCGTGTGATCTGGATGCCCTGTGGAGGTGTTGTGGTTTGGATCTGAAGCTTCTTAAGATCGTGAACGACGAGGTAAGTTGTGGAGGTATCGGGGTTCTCTGCACCGTGGTGGACGAGATTGGTTCCTCCCCCAGGAGCAGGGGCTCCTCCATGTGGGTTCGCCTTGACGGTTCCATAGCTGGTACCGTGGGCGGGGGCCTTTTGGAGCACCAGGTGATCCAAAAGGCCTTGGATATGATAGCCAAGGGTGAGTCCTGCGCCACCTTCACCAAGGATCTCAACGCTGCGGACGGCATGGTGTGCGGCGGGAAGGTGACCGTGTACCTTGAAGTGCTTGGCGGTGAGGACCAGGTGGTGGTGTTCGGGGCCGGCCACGTGGGCAAGGCCATAGCGGATCTTGCCCGGTACCTTGGGTTCTCAGTGGCGGTTTGGGACGACCGGGAGGAGTTCGCCAACAAGGAGCGGTTCCCATACGCTGAGGTGTACGCCGGATCCTTGGATGATTTCATGCGGGACTTCACGTCCAACCGCAGGACCTACATAGTGGTATGCACCAGGGGTCATGCCCTGGACTCCGAGGTGGTGCGCCTTCTGGAGCCCAAGGATGCCGCCTACATAGGGCTCATAGGCTCCAAGAGCAAGCTGATCGCCCTGAAGGAATCGCTGCTCTTCAACGGCGTGAGCGAGGCCCACTTCGAGCGCATATTCAAGCCCGTCGGAATCCCCATAGGGGCCGAGACCCCGGAGGAGATAGCCCTTTCCGTCATGGCTGAGATAGTGGCGGTTAAGAGGAGGGCCAACCTGGATTCCCTTAGGGCCTCCTGGTGGGATTGATCTAATGTCCACGAGGCTTGGGGGGCTGGTGCTCCTTGGGGGCTACTCCAGCCGCATGGGCCGTTTCAAGCCCGGGCTTGACTTGGGCGGCGCCACGGCGGTTGAGCGCTGCGTAAAGCTCCTGTCCTCCGCTGGAGCGGACCCGGTGGTGGCGGTGGTAGGCCACAACCGGGAGGAAGCGGAGAGCCTGGCGCTTTCCGCCGGGGCTTCGCCGGTCTTCAACCCCCTCTATCCTTCCGGCATGTTCTCGTCGGTCCGGCGGGGCGTGGAGGCCCTCATGGGTGCCGGAGTGGAAGGGGCCTTCGTGTTCCCCGTGGACGTCCCCTTGGTGAGGCCCTGCACCGTAAGGGCCCTGGCGGATAGGTTCAAGGCCCTCCAAAGCTCTGGACATCTGGACGCGCTCATCCCCGCCTTCAGGGGTAAGACCGGGCACCCTCCGGTCATATCCCGCCGCAGGTTCGTCGACATCCTAAGCTTCCAAGGGGAGGGGGGGCTTAGGGCCCTTATGGAGGAGAACCGCTGGAAGCTTGAGACCCTGGCGGTCTTCGACAGCCACGTGCTTCTGGACATGGACACCCCTGAGGACCTTGACCTCATCCTCTCCCGACTTCACAGGATGGAGATCCCAGATCGGGAGGAGTGCCTTGAGATGCTGAACATATACGGCACCCCCAGCGATGCGGTGTCCCACTCGCTTGCGGTGTGCGGCGCCGCCATGAAGATGGCCGATGCCCTTCTCTCAAAGGGCGTCCAGCTGGACGTTCCGCTGCTGGAGGCGGGGTGTCTGCTTCACGACATTGCAAAGGGCAACGGGGACCACGAGGCGGCGGGGGAGTCCTTCCTCAAGGGGCTTGGCTTTGAGCGCCTTGGGGACATGGTGGGATCCCACCGGGACCTGCCGGAGAGGGTGAGGACGTTGGAGGCGGAGGTGCTGTTCTTGGCGGACAAGTCCGTGAAGGGCACCGGTTTCATCACCCTGGAGGATAGGCTTCATGTGATGCGCGTTAGGTTCAAGGATGACCCAATGGCCCTTGCGGGGGCGGAGCGCCGGATAGGCCTTGCCATGGAGATACGCCGTAAGGTGGAGGCCCTTTCGGGTGCGAAACTTGAGGAGATACTGAGCCTTGATAGATAAGCTGTTTCTTGTAAGGCACGGAAGGCCGGCGGTGCCTGAGGGCGTCATGATCGGCTCAAGGTCCGATCCGGACCTCTCGCCGGAGGGTAAGGAGGAGGCTGGAAAACTTAAGGCCCTTCTTGGGCGGCTTGGGGCCTTGGGGCTTCCATGCGTCTCAAGCCCCGCCCTTAGGTGTCTTAGGACCGCCAAGATCGCGGGTCTCACCCCCCGTGTGGTGGATGGCCTTAGGGAGCTGGACCTTGGGCTCTGGGACGGCCTTGCGAAGGAGCAGGTGATGAGGGACTGGCCGGAGCTCTTCGCCCAGCGTGGAAGGGACCTTGAGGGGGTAAGGCCCCCCATGGGGGAGAGCTTCGCCGACCTGGCGGAGAGGGTGCTTGGGGCCTTCCATGAGCTTGATGGGGCCTTTGATGGCGGGCTTGTGGTGATAGGGCACCGGGGCGCCCTGTGGGCCCTTGCGTGTTCGCTTACCCGCCTTCCCCTGGGGCTTTACGGGGTAATCGAGCACCGCCACTGCGGGGTTCACCTTTTGAAAAGAGGGGAAAGGGGTTTCCGCCTGGAGGCGGCGAACCTCTCTCCCCTCTTAGTGTAACCGCGGCGCTGACCGCTAAATGTCCAGTTCCTTTCCCTTTGGATAGGTAATCTTGTATTCCACCTTTACCTCCCTGGAGGAACCGGGGGGTATGTCCAGCTTCCAGGTGAGTATCCCCTGATCGTAAGAGTCCTCCCTTACGGAGCAGGAGTAGGAAACCTTTATGGAGCCGTCGGCGGGGAACGGCACCCGGTCCTTGAGGGCCACCGTCATGGTCTTATCAAGGCCGTTGAAGACCCGGATGATGGTGCCGCCCTTTATGAAGTTCCGGTCCCCCTCGGAGCTGCGGGTTTTTATGGTTTCCTCCCTGGATGCGGTGACGCCTGGTACCTTCCCGCCGGAGAACCGAAGCCCTTCCCCCTTGGGGGTGAAGGGTATGGCCGCCTTGCCGGTGGGTATGCCGCCCACCGTGACCCACGCCTCGCCGCCGGGGATTATCCTTCCCAACGGTGAGGTGGAGACCTCCATGAACGCCGTGGAGGAGATGAGAGGGATTAGGGTGACCTCCACCGATCCCTGCAGGTTGAACCTGCCGCTGGTGATGGAGACCTCCTCCCCTGTGCCGGGCACCAGGCCGTTGGCGGTGAAGGTGAGGTCCTCCGTGGAGGCTTCAAAGGAGGCTTCCTTGGCGTCCATAAGCTCAGGAGCGCCCTTGAGCGCGGCGGTCCTGAAGAGCGCCACCGGGGCGGAGAAGTTTACTACCCAGGGGGAGATCTCCGGGGTCCAGTTGGACTCCCTAGGTGACGCGGTGTGGCATACTATGGCGCCATGCCAGTCGATGCCGCTCTTCTGGGATATCAGAAGCTCCTCGGTGAGGGCCACCTTGCCGGAGGGGTCCACGTCCACCCGGTACCGGGTCCTCCAGGACGCGTCCTCGGTGAAGGCCGACAGCCGGGCGGTGCCGTTCCCCCTTATAACCACCCGGTTCAGCAGGTCCCGTCCCTTAGGGCTCCTTTGGTCCATCTCCTCCTGGAGCTGGTCCGCCTTGGCCTTTAGAGCCTGTAGCTGGTCCTGCCAGGACATCATCTCCCGCTGCATGCTTATGCGCTTGGCCTCCCACTGGGATGCGGCCCCGCCCTTTGGAGCTCCCGCGTCGAAGGCCCTTAGGGCCACGGCCCTGGCGGCTATGGCTAGCTGCAGCTCCCGGGTCCGTCCCTTCAACCCCTCCAGCTCCTTCGCCTCCTCCTTGAGGGCCGGCGGCACCCACCCGGGACGCCTCTCCTGCCGGATCGAGACGGAGCTTACGGTGCCGCCCTCCATGGCCACCGATATGGAGTCCCTCCCGTAGGAAGAGGGCAGCAACACCTCCTCCAGACGGTTTACCGGCGTCTTGAAGACCGCGGTGGCCCCGTTGGGGTACACGTGGGCCTCTAAGGCGGGTCTTACATCCTCGGCGGCGCTTTTTGGCACCACGAGAAACATCATCAAGCCCGCCGCCATAAGGGGCCTTATGGCCTTGGGAAGCCGCCAGGGGCCTTGCCCCGCCGGGCCTTTCAAAGGTTCTGCCACTTCAACCACCTCCAAAGGTTTTTAACGATGCTGAAGCGAGTTTTCAGCAAGCTCCCTCTGTTCCCCGCGGTTCCTACCGTCATCGGCCGCAAAGGGGTATGTACAGGTGAACCGTGGTGCCCTCGTTGGGAGTGGACTCTATGACCACCGCCCCCTGGTGGTGGGTTATGAGCCCGTGGACCACCGAGAGCCCAAGTCCGGAGCCTAAGGGCACCCGGGAGGAGAAGAACGGCTCCGGCGCCCTGGCCTTGGTGACCTCGTCCATTCCGCATCCGTCGTCCCGCACGGAAAGCACCGCGTAAGAACCCTCCGACAGGTTGGGGTTAAGGGCCGCCTGGGAGGGGTCCACATTGGCCTCCCGGAGGGATATCTCTATGCGGCCCCCGGGGGACACCGCCCATATGGCGTTGGACCAAAGGTGGAGCAGCACCTGCCTTGCGTGCTCCATGATTAGCCGCACGGGAAGGGGCCGGTCCGGGACGGACCAGGAAACCGATATGCCCTCCGGGGCGCTCTCCGACAATATGGGCACGTGGCGCTCCACGAATTCCCTGAGGTCGATGGTATCCGGCGCCTCCACGGGGGGGCGGTTCGTCATCATGAGCTTCATGGTGAGCTCCCTAGCCCTCTTGACTCCGTCCAATATCTTGGCGAAGCATGTCTCAGGCGGCATCATGCCCGAAAGCCCCATCTCCGAGTAGCCCTGGAGGGGGGCTAAGATGTTGTTCAGCTCGTGCCCCATGCCCTCCGCCATGGTGGAAAGGGCCCTCATCTTGTGGGCCTGGAGGAGCTGGGTGCGCATCTTGAGTACCGGTGCCAGGTTCCTTAATATCACCAGGATGCCCCTTTGTCCCTCGTTAAGGTCGATCCACTTGGCCAGCACCTCCACCGGAGATGGGGCGCCGCCGGAGACGGAGGCGAAGACCTCAAGGGGAGTGCTTCCGATCCTGTCCGCCAGCTCCTGGGCTGTCAAGGGGCGCTCTGCTTCGCCGGAGATGGGGTAGAAGAGCACCTTGAGCCCTATGGGATCGTCCCTGCCCAAGAGCCGCCTGGCGGCTCCGTTGGCCTCCACTATGAGAAGGCTGTCGCTTCCCAGCACCAACAGGCCGTCCATGGAGCCCTCGAACAACGCCCGGTAGCGGGACTCGGACCTTGAGAGGGCCCTTATGGCCTCCATCCGCTCCGACACGTTGCGGGCTACGCCGGTTATCCTCGTGGGACGTCCCTCCTGGCGCTCCACCACCGCCCCCTTGCACCATATCCACTCCCACTGGCCAAGCCTGTTCCGGCGGCGGAATATGTGGTCGAAGGTGCCGTGGTTGTCCGCCAGGACCTCGTCCACCTTAGCCCTCACCTCCGGTGCGTCCTCCGGGTGTATCCTGCCGAAGACGACCTCCTCGGAGGGGGAGGAAACGCCGTCCCCTTCGTCATCGGGCGAAGGGTTCACCGTGATGGTGCCGCCGGGTATGTCCCACTCCCAGGCGTATATGTCCCCGCACTCCAACGCCAGCTTGAGCCTGCGACGGCTTTCAAGGAGCTCCTGCTCCATGGCCTTCTCCTTGGTTATGTCCCTGCCGCAGCCCACGGTGCCTATGAGCATCCCGTTTTGGTCGAAGAAGGGGGCCTTGTGGACGTCCAGGAACAGGAACTTGCCCTTCACGTTGCCCCACTCGTCGAAACGGCTCGGGGCCATGGCCTCCAAGGTCAACAGGTCCGAGTCCTGGCATATCTCCCCGAAGGTGTGCCACTGGGGGTCCTCCGGATGGGACTCCCTCTCCCGGGTGGCGAAGAAAAGGTCCGTCTTGCCTATGGGCTCGTCGGTGTCCTTGGCGTTCAGGAGCTTTTCCGCCAGCGCCCGGTTGGCGAATATGTAGCGCTTGTTGAGGTCCTTGGCCCATATCATGTCCGGCACGTTGTCGCACATGGTCCTAAGAAGCGTGAACAGCTCCCGGTGCCTCCTGTCGCTTTCCTTGAGCTCCTCCTGCCGCTTCCAAAGCTCGTCAAGGCCCGTGAGTATGCACAGCAGCCCTATGGTCTCCCCATCTGGGTTCTTGATGGGGGTCACACTCAGGTTAAGGGGTCTTAAGGCCCCCCATGGCGTTTTGATGAGACAGTTGGAGTCGAAGCTGCCCCGGCTTAGGGCCTCATTCAATGCCTCATCAAGGGAGACCTCCACGTCGCCGTTGAAGGTGAAGGCCTCAAGGTCTTGAAGTCTTTCGCATTCCGTCGAGGGATCGAAACCCAAAAGATTGAGGGCCGCCCTGTTGCACAGTGCCACCTCGCCCCGGGGGGAGAGCACTATCATCCCCTTGGGGAACCCAATTATGAGCCCCCGGTGCCCTTCAAGGAACCAGTTAAGATCCCTCGGCCCCCCTTTTGTATGCTGCCCTTCCTGCATGGGTATCCCCTTTCGCATCTTGTAGTGCATTTTGCCGGTTAGTATATCATAAAATAAGCGGTTCAAAATGTTTAGTTCAGCCATTTGTTCCCTTTGGATGTAACATTCTAAGCATTATATGCTAAAAACCTGGTATGGTGGTGCCTTGTAAGGAAGGGGGCATTGGTTTTGAGGATAGAATCGGGACGGGTGGTGCGGCTTAAGCTTTATGACGTGGCGGAGGAGCTGGACCTTGGAGTGGTGGGTGGCATTTACCCCACGAGCCCTGGCCCTAAGGTGAGGTTTTTAAGGCGCCCCGTGGGTGGGGCCATAGAGCTGGCAAGGCCTCCGGTGGTTATGGACCTTGGGGAGTGGGTGGTGGATGGGTACCGCTGCGAGGTTGCCTTTAGGGCCTACGAGAGCGGGGTGGTGGGGTTCTCCCTGTCCTTTCCTCTTGAGGGTCTTACGGATGATGAGTTCGCGGAGGCCTCCATGGCCATAAGGTCTTCATCTTCGGCGTCCCTGGAGGTGGACCGCCTTGCCCGGGAGGCCTTTGAGGCCATGAAAGGTGCGGGCCTTTCGGTGTGGTGGGATCCGGACCTCACCGAGGAGTTCACGTTCTTCGTGGTCCAAAAGGCCCAGGGTGGGCTTGGGATGAGGGAGTTCAAGGAGAGCTGGCGGTTTGCTTCCATGATGTACGGCGAGGGTCGGCCTCTTTCGAAGCACCTATTGGAGGCCCTTATGGGCAACGCCATGTCGTACCTGGAGGACGACCTTTTGGTAATGAACTACGACGGGGCCTTCATATCCGACCGGGAACCCGACGACATAATGATGATAGTGGAGTACGCGCTGCTGCAGCTTCTGGAGGCTAGGTACTACGACGGGGAGGTGAGCCGGCGCCTTGGGGCCCTATACGGCGCCATGGACATGAAGAGCGCCCACCTTAAGGCGCTCTTTTCCGGCGGTTACATAAGGGTTCGAAGGGAGGCCATGAAGCTGGTGTTGGACGCAAGGCTTGCCATGGACTCCATCCTCTCCTCTGTCAAGGTGACCGAGGACGCCTATTACTCTCAGGTGTACGCCAAGGCCCTCCGGGTCCTAAAGACCCAGGCCTGGGTGGACTCCATGGAGCGCAAGCTTGGGGAGCTGAAGGACGCCTGCGAGATGCTCGAAGGGGAGATCCAGGCCCTAAGGGCCAACTTGCTGGAGTGGATAATAATAGCCCTCATAGCCCTGGAACTGATACCCCTTCTGCCAAAGCTCCTTTAGTCGAACGCCTGAGGGATGAGGGTGAGGTTATAGGATGCTAAAAACCGGAACAAGGATCCCGTAGGTATAGATGGGTTGGAGAAAAATTCATGATATTATCGTTGTGTATTGGTTGGAGGTGGCTTTGGCCGGGGCGGTTTTTTGATTTTTGGGCGGAAGGGGGTTGGTGGGGGTGTTTTTCATCGGTTTGTATTTGTTGGGTCTGTTGGTGGGCATCGCGGCGGTGGTGAAGAAGAAGCCGCGGGACGCCGCCCATGTGGCTGAGACGCTGTTGTTGTACCAGCTTGTCATCACCGTAGCCCTGTCAAGTCTCATGGGTTTTGTGGGCCACGTCTTCATGAGCGAGAAGATCGCCGCCCAAATCGGCTGGGCGTCGAACGGCTTTCAAAAGGAGCTGGGTTTTGTCTCCCTGGGGATCGCCATAGCGGGCTTCATGTGCTTCTGGTACCGGGGGACCTTCTGGCTGGCGGTGATCGTCATCTTCTCCACCTTCTACCTTGGCGCCGCCGTCAACCACGTAAAGGAAATGCTGCTGGCGCAAAATTTCAACCCCGGCAACGTGTTCCCCGCCGTGTCGGACGTCCTCATACCTCTTACCCTCATCGCCTGTTGGCTCTTGAAGGCTAAGTGGGAAGGGCGCTCCTAAGGGGAGCGTTGATTTGGCTTAGGATGACCACAGGGCGGCAGGCATGGCGGGCATTGGAGGCGTCTTGCTTATTCGGATATCCGATAAGGGGTGCTGCCGAGGCGGCTTAGGGGCTGGTAACGGGCCGTGATCGGGGCTTGGCCGCCGCAGGCCTTGATCACGGGGCATCGTCTCCATGATTGATTAAAAGAGGCAGGGGGGGTAGAGGGATGAGGCAGGAACATTTGGCTTTCCTGGTTTTGTTGTTGTGCGGCTTTGCCTTCGTGTTTCCCGGCGCGGCCTTTGGGGGTGCGGGGGGAGCCTCTGGCGGGGATGTAGGCCAGGGGAATGGTTCTATGGAGCCGGGGGGCCGTACCGCAAGGCTTGAGGTTGAGCCCCCGGCGGCCCTTTCCGGCGAACCCTGGCGCATAAGGGTGACTGGTATAGCCCCCGGCGCGCCGGTAAGGCTGGTTGCCGCCCAGGAGGACGGGTACGGCGTCCGGTGGGAGTCAAGCGCCCTGTTCAACGCCGACCATCATGGGGTGGTGGACCCCGCGCTTCAGTCTCCCATCTCGGGAAGCTACGAGGGGGTGGACCCGGCGGGGCTTTTCTGGTCCATGGTCCCGGTTTCGGGAGATTCCGCCGGAGCCTTTGGGAAGAGCCTAGCGCCCCAGAGGATCACGGTTTCTGCGGAGGCCCAGGGGGTCGCCTTATCCCGCACGGTGGAGAGGCTTCTCATGCTGCCTGGGGTTCAAAGGGTGGAGGTCCGGGATGGCGGGGTGGTGGGCACCCTTTTCCTGCCTCACGGGGAGGGTAGGCGGCCGGCCTTGATCGTGTTGAGCGGCTCCGAGGGGGGCACCTACGAGCCGGCGGCGGCCATATACGCGTCCCACGGCTACGTCACCTTGGCCCTTGCTTACTTCGGCATGGAGGGGCTTCCTCCCGCCCTCGTGGAGATACCCCTTGAGACGGTGGGGCGGGCCATAGAGTGGCTTAAAGCCCATCCCAGGGTGAAGGGCGACGCCATCGGCCTTTGGGGGGCCTCCAAGGGTGCGGAGCTGGCCCTTGTGGCGGCGTCTTACTATCCTGAGGTCAAGGCGGTGGTGGCCAAGTCGCCCAGCGCGGTGGTTTTCGAGGGGACCGGCCCGGAGATGGGGCGGAACCACAGGTCCTCTTGGAGCGTAAAGGGTGAGCCCCTGGCCTTCGTGCCCATCGTTTTCAACCAGGAGCTTTCGGAGAGCTTCTTCGCCGCCATGGCCAAGAAACAACCCTGGGCCACCGCCCCCATGTATGAATACGCGCTTCAGGATAAGGATGCGGTGGAAAGCGCGGCCATAGAGGTGGAGAGGATAAACGGGCCGGTGCTTCTGGTGTCCGGCGGTCAGGACGGGGTGTGGCCCGCGGGCAGGATGTCGCAGATGATCATGGAAAGGCTTAGGTCGAAGGGGCATCCCTTCCCGGATGTGCGCCTTCATTATGAGGTGGCGGGGCACCAGATAAGCGCCCCTTACTCGCCCACCACGGTGAACTGGCTTCAGATCCCAGGAGCCTTTGCCGAGGACCTTGGGGGCTCGCCGGAGGGCAACGCCAGGGCCGCCATGGATTCGTGGCCCAAGATCCTTGAGTTCCTGCGAAGGCACCTGGGGGGCGGGAATTAAGGTCCAAGGGGCTCTTGGCGGAAGAAGGGGCAGCGGACGCTGCTCCTTTTTTTAGTCTTTAGTCCCGGCCGTTGTTCCGCCCTGGCGAAGACGAGGACCGATGGTCTTGTATGATATTGATGTGTCCTGGAGGTTGTTGTGGGTTTAAAGCCTATGTATGGTTTTGTAGAAATTGATTAAGTGGTTTAGGGGTAGTATGTTTTTGACCGAATGTGGGCTAGTGGTTTTATGGCTGCGCCGAAGGAACTAAAATTTTAAAGGGGGCAGTATGGCGATGGGGGAACGACAAAACGGAGCCAGCCTGGGTTTTGAGAACAGGCTTTGGGAGATGGCCGACAAGCTGCGAGGCCATATGGATGCTGCTGAGTACAAGAATATGTTGTTAGGCTTTACGGGATATTGCTGATATTTGCGCAGGCAACCACTGTTGTTCAACAGTAAATTGAGGGATTTCCGAGGGGGGATTAACGTGGAAAACGGCCAGCTAACGTGGATTACCAATTTCATCTGGAGCATCGCTGATGATGTGTTGCGGGACATTTACGTGCGTGGTAAGTATCGTGACGTTATTCTGCCGATGACCGTTATCCGACGGTTCGATGCGGTGCTGGAGCCCACAAAGCAGGCTGTGCTGGATATGAAAGCCCAGCTCGATAAGGCTGGCATTGTTGATCAGCGTTTAGCCCTGCGACAGGCGGCGGGGCAGGCTTTCTACAACACCTCGCCGTTCACTTTGCGGGATCTTCGGGCGCGCTCAAGCCGCCAGCAACTGGAGGCGGATTTTCGCGCCTACCTCGATGGCTTTTCGTCCAATGTACAGGAAATCATTGATAACTTCTAATTCCGAAACCAGATCCCCCGTCTGACTAAAGGCGACGCCCTGGGCACGCTCATCGAAAAATTCCTTGACCCGTCCATCAATTTGAGTCCTTACCCCGTGCTAAACAGCGACGGCACCGTCCGGCTGCCTGACCTGGACAATCACGCCATGGGCACCATCTTCGAGGAGCTGGTGCGCCGCTTCAACGAGGAAAACAACGAGGAAGCCGGCGAGCACTGGACACCCCGTGACGCTGTGCGTCTGATGGCCCGTCTCATCTTCGAACCCATTGCGGACGTGATCGAATCGGGAACCTACCTGCTCTACGATGGCGCCTGCGGTACGGGTGGAATGCTCACAGTGGCCGAAGAAGCTCTATTTGATCTGGCAAATGAACGCAACAAGCAGGTCTCGGTGCATCTTTTTGGCCAGGAGATCAACGCCGAAACCTACGCCATCTGCAAGGCCGACCTGCTCCTTAAGTCCTTAAGGGCGAGGGCGAGGCGGCGGATAACATCGTGGGCGGACCCGAGTATTCGACTCTCTCCAACGACGCCTTCCCCGGTCGTACCTTCGACTTCATGCTCTCCAACCCGCCTTATGGCAAAAGTTGGAAGAGTGACCTGGAGCGCATGGGTGGCAAGACAGGTATCAAGGATCCCCGCTTTGTTGTCCAACACCGTGGAGAAGAACTCTCTCTCATTACTCGCTCCAGCGATGGTCAGATGCTATTTTTAGCTAATATGCTCATCTAAGATGAAGCATAATACCCAGCTTGGCAGCCGCATTGCGGAGGTGCACAATGGCTCGTCCCTGTTTACGGGGGATGCCGGCCAGGGAGAGAGCAACATCCGCCGTTGGATCATCGAAAACGACTGGCTCGAAGCCATTGTGGCCCTGCCGCTTAACATGTTCTACAACACGGGCATTGCCACCTACATCTGGGTGCTCACGAACAGGAAGCCCGAGCGCCGTAAAGGTCGCGTGCAGCTCATTGACGCCACGCAGTGGTACAAGCCGCTACAAGCCGCTTCGCAAGAACCTGGGTAAGAAGAACTGTGAGCTGTCCGAAGAGGACATCCGCCGCATTGTGGATACCTTCCTCCAGTTTGAGGAGACCGAACAGTCAAGGATCCATGTTGCCTCTCTTAAGAATCTAAACGAACGAGACGGGTTGCCTCATGTAAAAATCTAAACTAAGGCAGGGATCT